>JACMRF010000027.1 GCA_014376575.1 Undibacterium sp. | reverse complement strand
CCTTGACTGGGTAAAATTCCTCTGCGCATAATCTGCGCATGAATCCTAATAAACGATCGTTTCACAAGTGTATTTATTGTCTGCTATGTGGATAGATACCCATTGCCATCTCGATGCGGCAGAATTTGCTGGTGCGTCGCTTACCGTAGCTGAGAAGGCTGCGACGCTCGGCGTTTCTGTCATCGTGATACCTGCGGTTCATCCGAGTAATTTTGCGACTGTTGCTACATTGGCGCAGCAACGAACTGATTGTTTTTATGCGCTAGGTATTCATCCTATGTATGTCCCGTCTGCACAGGAAAAAGATCTGTCCGACTTGCGTGCTAAGGTAGAGAGGCTGATGTCTTTGCCCATGTTGACGTCAAATGATGCGACGCGATTTGTTGCGATTGGCGAAATTGGCCTGGATTTTTTTGTGCCAGCGCTGACGCAAAGTCCTTTAAAAGAAAAGCAGGAGTTTTTTTATATCGAACAACTCAAGATCGCACGCGATTTTGAGTTGCCTGTCTTGCTGCACGTTAGGCGATCACAAGACATTATCCTTAAACATTTGCGCCGTATTCGAGTCGTCGGTGGTATTGCACACGCATTTAATGGCAGTGAGCAGCAAGCACAAGCTTTTATTAATCTGGGTTTCATGCTTGGTTTTGGGGGAGCAATGACATATACCCGTGCTTTGCAGATACGACGCTTAGCGACACAATTGCCGTTGGACAGTATCGTACTCGAAACCGATGCGCCAGATATTTCTCCAAGTTGGTTACAGCCCGCAATCAATAGCCCCGCAGAATTACCACAAATTGGCCGTGTACTTGCCGAGCTACGTGGTTTGACTATTGAAGAGATCGCGCGGCAGACCAGTATCAACGCCCGAAAGGTGATGCCTCGCCTACTTTTTGATTATCTCTAACGGATGCGTTCAGCGATCATCGCTTTTGTTTTAGGTGTGACTTGCTTGCAGCAACAAGCTGCATTGTTGGGTTGTGGGCTTCTGATTGCATCGTTTTTGTTTTTAGTGTCGGTACTTTTTGGTGTTGGTAAGTATTGGTCTTCCCTTTGGTTATTGCGCTTGCGCCAATTGCTTATCGTCAGCATATTTTTCTTACTCGGTTTTATCTGGGCTAGTTTGTTCGCGCATTGGTACCTAGATGAAGAGTTGGCACATGAATTAGAAGGGCAAGATATTACTGTCGTTGGCACTATCGATAATTTGCCGTCGATTTTTCCACAAGGTGAACGGTTTAATTTTTTAGTCGAAAAAACTTTGCCGGATGCTTTGTTGGTGATGCGTCTTCCTTCTAAAATTGCACTGTCGTGGTATGCAACGTCGCAAAATACAGATCGCGATGTCGCTGTAATAGGTGACGTTAAGCCTGGTCAGCGCTGGCAATTGACCGTGCGATTAAAACGCCCTTATGGCAACGCAAATCCAATGGGTTTTGATTACGAGGTATGGTTGCTAGAGCAGCGTGTGCGTGCCACAGGAACGATTCGGCCAAACGGTGCTTTTAAAAATCAACAATTGACTAGTTTTGTCTGGAGTATGAATAATGTGATCGAACGTTGCCGTTTTATGTTGCGCGATCGTATTCACGCGGCGCTTCCAGAGCATCCATATGTCGGCGTAATCGTGGCGTTGGTGGTCGGTGATCAACGTGAAGTGGCTCAATCTGATTGGAAAATATTCAACCGAACAGGCATCGGTCACCTGGTCTCGATTTCTGGTTTGCATATTACGATGGTGGCTGGTTTATTTGCAGGCTTGATGTTTTATTTGTGGCGCCATTCGTTTTTTACAGAGGCACAATTACCTTTGTACTTACCAGCGCGCAAGATCGCTGCAATTGCCGGTGCATTAATGGCTTTGGTATATGTTGCACTGGCGGGTTTTGGTGTGCCAGCACAGCGAACCTTATATATGCTGATGGTGGTAGCACTAGCGATGTGGATGGGGCGACTGACCAGTATTTCATCTATCTTGTGTTTAGCCTTGGGTGTTGTGGTTGTACTTGATCCATGGGCTGTATTGTGGCCAGGCTTTTGGTTGTCATTTGGCGCTGTTGCTATTTTATTGTTTGCGACCAGCGGGCGTATTAGGTTGGCACCGCCAGCATCTCGTCGAGAGTCGTTGCGCAGAGCCTTGCGTACTGCTACAGCGACACAATATGCAGTAACCATGGGGATGGTTCCCTTGACTTTGTTACTGTTTGGCCAGATATCGCTAATTAGTCCGCTGGCGAACGCCATCGCTATTCCGCTCATCAGTTTTGTAGTGACGCCTTTAGCTCTAATTGGCAGTATATTGCCATCGCCGTTATCGCATTGGATACTGCAGTTTGCCCATGTATGCGTTGCGTTTTTGGCGTATTTTTTACAATTATTAAGTCGACAGTCTTTGGCAATTTGGTCTGCACCTATTCCTACATTCTGGATGTTTGTTGTTGCGATGTTGGGAAGCCTGTGGCTATTGGCGCCTCGTGGCTGGCCAATGCGCTCGCTGGGCTTGGTGTGTTGGTTGCCGCTGTTTTTAAATCAATCAGCAACACCAAAATCAGGTGATATGAGTGTTACAGCCTTTGATGTTGGACAGGGGATGGCTTTGCTCATAGAGACCGCTCAGCATAGATTGTTGTATGACACCGGCCCGTATTACTCACCTGAATCCGATGGCGGCAGCAGGGTAGTGTTGCCGTATTTGAACGCAAGAGGAATTTACCGTCTCGACAGTATGATCGTTTCGCATAACGACAATGACCATTCTGGCGGTGCCTTAAGTATATTAAGTGCCTTGCCGGTAGATGTGGTGATGACTTCATTGAAGCCTGATAGTGCTATTGTTCTTGCTGCGAAAACGCATCAACGCTGTGCGGCCGGGCAACATTGGAATTGGGATGGCGTTAACTTTGAAATGCTACAGCCTGTTGTAGCGAGTTACGAGAGCGACAAATGGAAACCAAACGGACGTAGTTGCACACTAAAAATTTCGACTTCTCATTCATCCCTTCTTCTGCCTGGAGATATTGAGGCCGTTCAGGAAGATGAGTTGGTAAATAGTATTCCGGAAAAGCTAACCGCCAATGTCTTGCTTGCTCCACATCACGGCAGTGGCACGTCGTCAACTCCAGCTTTTTTGCGCGCGGTACATGCAGAGTTAGCTTTATTTCAGGTCGGTTACAGAAATCGTTACCATCACCCGAAACCTGAAGTGTACGAACGTTATGCAGAATTTGGAATAAATCGTCTAAGAACAGACGAAGCAGGTGCAATCACATTACAATTCGGAAAAACTATCACTGTTGCCGAATATCGCACCGCGCATGCACGTTACTGGTATCACCGCTAATCTGCAGCCTCATCAATCGACTCACATTTTCTATGCCTAGCCAAATTCGTAAGCCCATCGTTCATTTTCTTCATGGTAATAGCTTTCCAGCTGGAACTTACAGTATATTTTTAGATTATTTAGCCGCCCACTATGATGTGCGTTCGCTAGAGATGCATGGGCACAATCCTGCATATCCAGTGACTGACGGATGGCCTTTTCTGGTGCAAGAGCTGATCGATACTTTGACAAAAAATTACCAACAGCCCGTGATCCTGGTCGGACATTCCTTGGGCGGGATTTTGGCCTTCATGGCGACAAGTTTACGGCCTGATCTTGTACGTGGAGTGGTTGTTTTAGATTCACCTCTGGTTGCTGGTTGGCGTGCATTGATGTTGATGGTTTCAAAAAAAATTGGCCTCGATAAAAAATTCTCACCCGCGCGTTTTTCTCAAAAACGCCGAATCCTTTGGAGAAGCGCAGACGAGGCGTACCAGCATTTTGCTTCAAAAGAGATGTTCGCCATTTGGCCACCTGAAGTCTTGCGTGACTATATGACATATGGCCTAAAACCACATCCAGAAGGTGTAACCTTGAAGTTTACGCGCGAGATTGAAAGCCAGATTTACTTGACCCTGCCACATCATCTAGGCTCGATTGCTCGTCGCGGCCTCGATGTCCCTGTCGGTTTCGTCGGCGGCACCGATTCTGTTGAATGTAGGCAGGCTGGTTTAGCTGCGACCAAAAAATTGGTCGGGGTGCATTTTACAAAAATCCAAGGCGGTCATTTGATTCCTATGGAGGTACCTAAGCAGACAGCCACCGCGGTACATGAAATGATTTGCTCGTTTAACCTGAGAGATTTACCATGAATTTATACCTTTGCAAGTCAGCGATCATACTTATGCTATGCAGCGTGGCAAATAGTGCATTAGCACAAAATATTCTTCCTTCCATGAGTGAATTTCAAAAAGTAAACACAGAGGGTGTTTCAATTCTACGGGTGACGATAGATAATGATAGTTTATTACTCAATAAAGATGATGGTTTTTATACGAGCGGCATTCAGATTTCGTCACGTAAAGTAATGACTTCAGCACAGCAGTCGGTGACTTACGGCTGGCAATTGGGGCAAGATCTATACACAGCGTCTGACATTAAATTACGCCCCGAGCAGATTTCATCCATCGATCATCCTTATGCCGGCTGGTTATTTGGCGGTGCATACAGGGAGGTTTCTGATGTAACAGGGGTGGGCAGTCGGATCGCTCTCGATCTTGGTTGTTTGGGGCCTTGTGCCGGTGGTGCTCGGACGCAAACACAATTGCATCGATCAATTAATCAGCCTTTACCGCAAGCCTGGAGTACTCAAGTACACCAGGAGTGGGGTGCGGTTTTGTCGGGTGACTGGAGTTTTTCTCGTCGGGGCTTTGGCCCGAATATCGATCTGCAGCCTAGACTTAAAGCGCGTTTCGGAAATATTTTTACTGATGCCAGCGCTGACTTGACGCTGCGGTTCGGCCAATTGAATAGTTTGTCGGAACAATCCGCTCATTTTGCTTTCTTGCGCGGCGAATTGAAAGTGGTCGGCTATGATGCAACTTTACAGGGTGGATATTTCACTAATCAAGCGATGTTTATCCACGCGCAGCGTTCGATAGGCGAACTGGAGCTTGGATATCACTGGCGATCGGTAAACTATGGCCTGAATGCCTCCGTCATAAGGCGTAGCACTGGTATTAAAGAATTATCGAATACCTTAGGGGCAGAAAACTTTGTCAAATTGCAATTTAATTATGCGATGTGAGAGAGGCATAACAGACGCTTAAGAGGCGGATAACTCCCCGATGAAAATAGGAAAAGTCCGCTTGAAATTCGCTAGGCGGGCGCATCGTGAGGTATAATTCGAATTTCCCGCTTGTGCCGTCTGGCACCATCTGCAATGACCAAGTTTGTATTCGTTACTGGGGGCGTCGTCTCCTCATTAGGCAAAGGCATTGCCGCTGCCTCCCTCGCTGCGATTCTCGAATCGCGCGGTCTCAAAGTCACCATGCTCAAGCTCGATCCGTACATCAATGTCGATCCGGGTACCATGAGTCCTTTTCAACACGGCGAAGTGTTCGTCACTGATGACGGCGCCGAAACTGATCTCGATTTAGGGCATTACGAGCGGTTCATCACTGCCAGGATGAAAAAAGTGAACAACTTTACGACAGGCCAAATTTATGAATCTGTGATTCGTAAAGAACGCCGTGGCGAATATCTGGGCAAGACTGTGCAAGTCATTCCGCATATCACCAATGAAATCCAGGATTACATTTATCGCGGCGCTAATGGTTACGATGTCGCTCTAGTCGAGATCGGTGGAACGGTTGGTGATATCGAATCCCTGCCTTTTCTTGAAGCAGCGCGTCAATTGAGCTTGCGTGCCGGTCGTCATTCGGCCGCCTTCGTTCATCTGACCCTGGTACCTTTCCTGGCTTCGGCTGGAGAGCTGAAAACTAAACCGACGCAGCATAGCGTACAGAAATTGCGCGAAATCGGTATTTTCCCGGATGCTTTGCTGTGCCGTGCTGACCGTCCGATTCCTGACGATGAACGCGCCAAAATTTCCCTGTTCTCAAATGTGCCAGAAGATGCAGTGATCTCCGTCTGGGATGCCGACACGATCTACAAAATTCCTCAAATGCTGCACGATCAGGGCTTGGACAAGATCGTTTGCGATAAGCTGCAATTGTCGCCGCCGCCAGCTAATCTGGAGATATGGGATAAGCTCATTTATGCGCTCGAAAATCCAAAAGAAGAAGTCACCATCGGCATGGTCGGCAAATATGTGGATTTAACTGAGTCATACAAATCCCTGACAGAGGCGTTGCGTCACGCCGGTATTCATACCGAAAGCCGCGTCAATATCGAGTATGTAGATTCTGAAGAAATCGAAGCGCAGGGAACTAAGGCATTAGAAAAATTCGATGCAATTCTGGTACCTGGCGGTTTTGGCAAACGCGGCGTCGAAGGCAAAATCATGGCGGCGCGTTATGCCCGTGAAAACAAGATTCCCTACCTTGGTATTTGTCTCGGTATGCAAGTGGCGTTGATCGAATACGCACGCAATATGGCCGGTTTGACCATGGCAAATTCTACCGAGTTTGATATGGAAACTGAACAGCCCGTAGTCGCCCTGATCAACGAATGGCAAAACCATGACGGCAAGGTAGAAACCCGTGACGAGAATTCAGATCTAGGCGGCACTATGCGTCTGGGCGCGCAAACTTGTGCGGTGAATCCCGGTACTTTGGCGGCAGAGATTTATGGCAACGTCGTCACTGAGCGTCATCGTCATCGCTATGAAGCCAATAACCATTATTTGGCTAGGGTAGAAAAAGCCGGCTTGATCGTCTCTGCACGCACCCCGAGCGAAGATCTTTGTGAAATCATGGAATTGCCGCGTGATGTACATCCCTGGTATCTGGGCGTGCAATATCATCCGGAATTTAAATCGACACCTCGTGACGGTCATCCCTTGTTTATCTCTTTTGCCAAAGCGGCGATAGCACACAAAAAAGCGACTGGAAAATAAAATGAAACTTTGCGGTTTTGATGTTGGTCTCGACCATCCTTTCTTCCTCATCGCCGGACCTTGTGTGATCGAGTCGCATCAGATGGCGCTCGATACCGCCGGTGCCTTGAAAGAGATGACGGCGGCTTTAGGAATCCCCTTTATCTACAAGTCGTCTTTCGATAAAGCCAATCGCTCGTCCGGTACTTCTTTCCGCGGTCTGGGGATGGAAAAAGGTCTGGAAATTCTGGCTGACGTCAAGAAGCAATTGAATGTGCCAGTACTGACCGATATTCATGCCATTGAAGAAATCAAGCCGGTGGCGGCAGTGGTGGATGTCTTGCAGACGCCGGCCTTCTTGTGCCGCCAGACTGATTTCATTCAGGCTTGCGCGCAATCGGGCATTCCGGTCAATATCAAAAAAGGCCAGTTCCTGGCGCCGCATGACATGATTCACGTCATTGCCAAGGCACGTGCTGCAGCCAAAGAAGTGGGCTTGTCGGAAGATCTGTTCATGGCCTGCGAACGCGGCGTCTCCTTTGGCTACAATAACTTGGTCTCGGATATGCGCTCGCTGGCGATCATGCGCGAAACTAATTGTCCAGTCGTGTTTGATGCGACACATTCCGTGCAATTGCCAGGTGGACAGGGCGCATCCTCCGGTGGGCAGCGTGAATTTGTGCCTGTATTGGCGCGTGCTGCGGTGGCAGTTGGTATCTCCGGCTTGTTTATGGAGACCCATCCAAATCCGGCGGTCGCCATGTCTGATGGTCCTAATGCCGTACCTTTGGGGCGCATGAAAGAATTGTTGGCTACCCTGATCGATCTTGATCGTGTGGTTAAGAAGAATGGATTTTTAGAATCCAGTTTTACTTGATTTTTTGTGCTATTTTTTTGCTAAACAAGTCGCTTCCTTCTGACAAACTAATGATGGGAAAGCTACAGGTAAAAAAGCTTTTGAGTTCACCGAACCAGAGAGACGATTTTTTCTCTCTCTGCTAACACAAAAATCAATTGCCGCTTTATCTGTCGGCCTGGAATTATCCGACAGGCAGACCAAAGCACTGTATAGAAGCAGGCATAAGTTTCAATGTACGTAAATTAATTTGTTCGCTATTTTGATCGTTTAGGAGATTTGAATGAGTGCTATTGTTGATATTATTGGTCGTGAAATCATGGATTCGCGCGGCAATCCGACTGTCGAATGTGATGTTTTACTCGAATCTGGCGTCATGGGGCGTGCTTCAGTTCCATCTGGCGCATCGACCGGTTCGCGTGAAGCGATGGAGTTGCGTGATGGTGATAAAAGCCGCTTTCTAGGTAAAGGCGTACTCAAGGCCTGCGAACATATCAATACAGAAATCGCTGAAGCGATCATGGGTCTCGATGCTAACGAACAAGCTTTCCTTGATCGCACCTTGATCGACCTCGATGGCACGGAAAACAAATCGCGCTTAGGTGCGAACGCCATGTTGGCCGTGTCGATGGCGGTTGCCAAGGCTGCCGCTGAAGAAGCTGGCTTGCCTTTGTATCGCTACTTCGGCGGCTCTGGCGCGATGCAAATGCCGGTGCCTATGATGAATGTGATTAACGGTGGTGCGCATGCTGACAATAATCTCGACATTCAAGAATTCATGATTATTCCGGTTGGTGCGCCAAGTTTTCGCGAAGCAATACGTTACGGTGCAGAAGTATTTCATGCATTGAAAAAAATCCTGCACGATAAAGGTTTGACGACAGCAGTTGGCGATGAAGGCGGTTTTGCTCCTTCCGTAGAAAATCATGAAGCAGCGATCAAACTGATTATTCAGGCGATTGAAGCAGCTGGCTACGAGCCGGGTACACAGATCGCTTTGGGCCTCGATTGCGCCGCGAGCGAATTCTATAAAGATGGCAAATACCATCTGGAAGGCGAGGGTCTGACCTTGTCGGCAACTGATTTCACCAACTTGCTGGCAACTTGGGTCGATAAATATCCTATCATTTCTATCGAAGATGGTATGGCCGAAGGCGATTGGGACGGTTGGGCTATTCTGACTGAAAGACTTGGTAAAACAGTACAGATCGTCGGCGATGATTTGTTCGTAACGAACACCAAGATTTTTAAAGAAGGCATACAAAAAGGGATTGCCAATTCCATTCTGATCAAGATCAATCAGATCGGTACCTTGACCGAAACTTTTGCTGCGATTGAAATGGCAAAACGCGCCGGTTATACCGCAGTGATCTCACATCGCTCGGGCGAAACTGAAGACAGCACCATCGCTGATATCGCCGTCGGTATGAATGCATTGCAAATCAAAACTGGCTCAATGTCGCGTTCTGATCGTATGGCAAAATACAATCAATTGCTACGCATAGAAGAAGATTTAGGTGAAGTCGCCAGCTACCCAGGTCGCGATGCGTTTTATAACTTGAAGTAATTTCGTCAATGTAAAAAGGGGAACGTGGGTTCCCCTTTTTTTAAACCATTTTTATCCTCATTCCATGCGTTTAATTGCCTTGGTTTTAGCAACACTCTTGCTGCTCATTCAATACCCGCTGTGGTTAGGTAAAGGTGGCTGGTTGCGTGTATGGGATCTCGATAAGCAAGTGGTACAAGCACAAGTCAAAAACGACGCCCTCAAACAGCGCAACAGCAAACTCGATTCTGAAGTACAGGATTTAAAGACCGGCACCGGCGCGGTAGAAGAGCGCGCGCGCTTTGAACTCGGCATGATTAAAAAAGACGAGATTTTCGTGCAAATTCTAGACGCTGGAACCGAGATTCAAACTACATCGGCCAGTGCGGCTGCTACGAATAAGACAGTGGCGGAGAAACATTAACAATCGTTGAACTTAAGGCTAAGGCTAAGGCTGAGACTGTAGGTTGGGCTATCGCCTTACCAGCCCAAGGTTCTCCATCCAAATAAATGTTGGGCTGAAAGAGCTTTAGCCTAAGCTACCGTGCTGAAGCCCACATGCCTAGTGCTCCCACCCGCCCCGCCCAGTGCTTCCACCCGACCCGCTTAGTGCGCCCCGCCTAGGCGCTGCAAGGCCTGATGTATTTCAATTCATTGGCAGAGTTTGCAACGCAGTTGTTTTCTGCCGGCATCTGCTATCGATAAATTCGTCAACAAATATCGCTTTACCAAAAAATAGTTTAGGTTTAAAGTACTTTTCTAAATTTTTGATTTATTTGCCTGATGTTATCGATCTATTCGGAGAAATAATGGCAGCGACGATTAGACCAATATCCGCCCATCTGGATACTTTTTCACACGATCATCTGCCGCCGCCAGAGCAGTGGCCTGAGCTGGTTTTTTCTCTGCCTGAGCTGCAATATCCTGAACGATTAAATTGCAGCCATGAGTTGCTCGATGTGATGTGTCAGGCCGGTTTTGCTGACAACATTGCTATCCGTACTTATACTAAAAGCTGGAGCTATGCGCAGCTACTGGCAGCGGTCAATCGGATTGCACATGTGCTGACAACGGAGATGCAGCTGGTGCCCGGCAATCGGGTCTTGTTGCGCGGTGCCAATAACCCCATGATGGCGGCTTGCATCCTAGCGGTGATCAAAGCGGGTTGCGTTGCGGTGCCGACCATGCCTTTGCTGCGCGCCAAAGAATTAAACACCATCATTGATAAGGCAGAGATAAGCGCAGCCTTATGTTCTGCCTCTCTGCGTGAAGAGATGGATCATGTCGGGCCGGTCTCGTCGTGGCTGAAGCAAGTTGTTTTTTTCAACAATTCAGCGCCAGTATCGATGGAAAGCTTGATGGCCGACAAGCCTGCGCAATTTGATGCGGTGGATACTTTGGCTGAAGACATTTGTCTGATCAGCTTTACTTCAGGTACGACAGGATTGCCCAAGGGAACGATGCATTTTCATCGTGATTTATTGGCGATCTGCGATTGCTTTCCGCGTTCGGTGTTGCAGTCTGATTCTAGCGATATTTTCATCGGCACGCCGCCGCTGGCATTTACTTTTGGCCTTGGCGGTTTGTTGTTGTTTCCTTTGCGGGTGGGAGCGACGGCGGTTTTGCTGGAGAAACTGACGCCAGAATTATTGCTTAAAGCGATAGAGCTTTTCAGTGCGACGGTTTGTTTTACTGCACCGACGTTTTATCGACAAATGGCCCCCTTGTCCAAGGCGGTGAATTTATTGAGTTTGAAAAAAACAGTTTCTGCAGGTGAGGCCTTGCCCGTTCCCACACGAGAAGCCTGGCAACAAGCAACCGGGTTGGTGATGATAGACGGTATCGGTGCAACCGAGATGCTGCATATCTTTATTTCAGCGGCGGGTGATGTAGTACGTTCCGGTGCGACAGGGAAGGCCATTGCCGGTTATCAAGCCTGCGTGCTAGACCAAGATGGCAAAATGGCTGCGCCCGGCGTGGTTGGCAGGTTGGCGGTGAAGGGCCCAACAGGCTGCCGCTATCTGGCTGATGCCAGACAAAACGCGTACGTCTATGATGGCTGGAATCTGACGGGTGACGCCTATGAGATGGATGCAGATGGCTATTTCTGGTACCTCGCCCGTACCGATGACATGATTATTTCTGCAGGTTACAACATCGCCGGCCCCGAAGTGGAAGAAGTGATGTTGCAGCATCCTTGCATCGCCGAATGCGCGGTGGTTGGTTTGCCTGATGAAGAGCGCGGCCAGATCGTCAAAGCCTTTGTGGTCTTGAAGATTAATGTGCCGGCCAGTGACGAACTGCTAAAAGAAATTCAAGATTTTGTCAAGAGCACGATAGCGCCGTATAAATATCCAAGGGCGATAGAGTTCATACAAGGGCTGCCACGGACAGAGACGGGCAAGTTGCAGCGGTATAAGCTGCGCGATGATAAATAGATCTAAATCTTAGGATAAACAGATGAATATCCTTTGCATAGGTGGTGGCCCGGCGGGTTTGTATTTTAGCTTGCTGATGAAAAAGCAAAATCCTGCGCATCAGATTACGGTGATTGAGCGCAACCGCGACTACGATACTTTTGGCTGGGGCGTGGTTTTTTCTGATCAGACTTTGAGCAATTTGGTCAATGCCGATGCCGCCAGTGCGCGCCAGATTTTGGCGTCGTTCAATCACTGGGATAATATCGACGTCCATTTTAAGGGGCAAGTCGTTACCTCTGGTGGGCATGGCTTTTGCGGCATCGGGCGTAAACGTCTGCTCAATATTCTGCAGGAAAGTTGCGAGCAGCTTGGTGTTAAGCTGATTTTTGAAGCCGATGTTGATGATGATCAGGCTCTGGCATTGGAGTATGAAGCCGATCTGGTGATCGCCTGTGATGGTTTGAACAGTAAAGTGCGCAGCCGTTACGAGAGCACTTTTCAGCCGGATATCGATACCCGCCGTTGCCGTTTTGTCTGGCTTGGCACCAAGAAATTATTCCCCGCGTTTACATTCGCGTTTGAAGAAACCGAGTTCGGCTGGT
>JACMRF010000026.1 GCA_014376575.1 Undibacterium sp. | reverse complement strand
ATCAGAGGTGCGGCACCTTGTTTAAAGTAAGGACCATGGATTGGGAGAGCTTGGCAATTTACAAATTCTTCGTCTCAATGCTATTGAACTTATAACCTATCGAAAACCCGTAGCGTTAGGCTCGCTAGCCACCTTTGAAATGATTAAGTCTGTGAAGTGAAGTCGCATGCTAGATTTTATGGAGGGTGGCCAGGTGTGATTGATCGCGCCTGGCGATTTAACAGTTTTCGTTAGGAGAAATTTTAAATTTTTACAGCTCTAAACAGATTTCGGTAAGGATGTCTTTTGTTTGAATTCACACAAATCGGCAATCATGCAGTTCCAGCATTTTGGCTTACGCGCTAAACAGGTGTAACGACCATGAAGTATAAGCCAGTGATGGGCGTCCATTTGAAATTCCTTAGGTACAAACTTCAGTAATTTTATTTCGACGATTTCAACTGTTTTTCCTGGCGCTAGCTCTGTTCTGTTTGATACGCGGAAGATGTGTGTGTCGACCGCGATAGTGGGTTCCCCAAAGGCAGTATTTAGCACTACATTGGCGGTTTTTCTGCCAACGCCCGGCAATGCTTCTAGTGCTTCACGTGAGTTTGGCACGATGCTTTGATGATCGTTTATTAGAATGCGGCAGGTTTCGATCACGTTCTTCGCCTTGGTTCGAAATAAGCCTATGGTTTGTATGTAAGGGATAAGTCCATCGACTCCTAGTAAGTAGATGTCTTCTGGCGTATTGGCAACAGGATAAAGTTTTCTTGTTGCCTTGTTTACCGATACGTCAGTTGCCTGCGCAGAAAGTAAAACTGCAATCAGTAACTCAAAAGGTGTTGTGTATTCCAGCTCGGTTGTTGGATGTGAGTTTTGAGCTCGAAACCGGTTAAATATCTCATGTCTTTTTATACTGTTCATTGGTTTTGCATTGGTGAGTATATGGCGAGCCTAAACATTTTTTTCCTGTAATTTTCTGAGCCTGGCCCGTTCTATTGCAGTGGAAATACTAGTTTTTTTTCGTTCTTTTTCTTTAATTTCATCATCATTTAATGCTTTTTCTCCAGAGATTACTAGAAATTTTTCTACTGCTTTTGCAAGTAACTTTTCTTCGTTATCGTGTTTTTCGCGTAACAACCTTTTTTTACGCAATTCAAATAAATGACGTGCCTTATCAGCATCAACTTGCGACCAGGCGTTCCATGCCGTTTCGATACTGATCTCCACCATGCTAATACAATCTACGGGGCAAGGCGCAACACAAAGGTCACAACCCGTACATAGAGGGGATATCACGGTATGCATCTGTTTGGCAGCCCCGATAATGGCATCAACAGGACATGCTTGAATACATAAAGTACAGCCAATACAGTGCTTTTCTTTGATGACTGCGACAAAGCGCCTCCGTTCAAGTCCGTGGAAATTGTTGAGCGCAACAGTAGGTTTTCCTAATAGTTTGGCAAGTCTGTTGATACCTTCTTGTCCTCCTGGTGGGCACTGATTAAAATTTGTTCCGCATGCAATCGCCTCAGCATATTGACGGCATGTTGGATATCCGCACTTTGTACATTGTGTTTGCGGTAGGAGATTTTCTATTTGATCGGTTAAATGTAGTGGCACGGACGCTTGAATTTGATAGTTGTAACTTTTTCGTTAATCTAGTCAATGCAAATAGCTTCAAATTGGAAGGATATTGACTTCAAATCATGGTTTGCATTTGTCAGAATATAACGAAAGTTAAAGTATGGAGGACGATCTATTTCGCAGTTTGACTTGCGGCATCAGTATCGATTTCTTGACGTTGAATTTCAGCCGCTTGCAGCATTGTTTTCTCCACGTCTTTTGCTTTCTGCAATTGCTGGCGCTGTGATTCCATTATTTTTAATGGCGGAGGGGCCTCGGATTTCCCGCATGCACACAGTAGGCTGATGAGGATAATACAAAATAAAACGCGCATCTGAAAACTCCGATTTAATATTTGTATAGCAATTCGATTAATACTAATTGGATCGAAAGGATGTAAATTAAAAGATAGCATATACAAAAAAACCGCCAAAATAAAGGCGGTTTTTTATATTAACGTAGCATAATCAAGAATGTTCTTTAATGAATGCGCCAACTTTAGGGCAAATTGTTTCGCGCCAGCGACGACCAGAGAATATGCCATAGTGCCCGCATCCAGGAGCAACAAAATCTTGTTTCATATTGTTTGGGATGCCGTTGCATAAATCGTGGGCAGCTTGAGTTTGTCCCGGCCCAGATATATCGTCAAGCTCACCTTCGACAGTAAATAATGCAACGGTTTTAATGTCTTGTGGGCGCACTAACTCACCATTAACTTCCCAAGTGCCTGCAGGTAGGCGGAATTCCTGAAACACCGTTTTAATTGTGTCAAGATAATACTCAGAGGGCATATCAAGCACTGCATTATATTCATCATAGAACTTGCGATGATGTTCGGCAGATTCGTCATCCCCTTCCACCAAGTGTTGATAAAAGTCCCAATGACTTTGGGCATGATGATCCGGGTTCATTGCGACAAAACCGGTATGCTGTAAAAAGCCAGGATATACCTTGCGACCATAACCCGGATAATTTGCTGGCACGTTGTAAATGACTGTATTTTCAAACCATGAGAATTTTTTCTCTGTGGCTAGATTATTTACTTGTGTTGGCGATTTGCGAGGGTCAATCGGGCCGCCCATCATCGTCATTGTTTTTGGAAGTTTTGGATCATTCGCTGATGCCATTAATGAAATGGCAGCTAATACGGGAACTGTGGGCTGACACACCGCGATGACATGCACATCCGGTCCTAACAAGCGTATGAATTCTTGCACATAAAAAATATAGTCATCTAAATTAAATGCGCCTTCGGAAACGGGTACGAGGCGTGCATCTATCCAGTCTGTAATGTACACATCGTGGTCTGGTAGAAGGCTACGTACCGTATCACGTAAAAGTGTGGAGTGATGACCAGACAAGGGTGCAACAAGCAAAACTTTTGGTTGTTTTAGTTTAGTTAATTCTTTATCGGACAAATTCTTTTTGAAGTGAAGTAATTTGCAAAAGGGCTTAACAAGCTTTTCACCTTGAATGATCTCGATAGTTTGCTTTGCTATCTCAGTTGAGGTGATTTCGAATTCCGGTTTTTCGTAATTTTTACCAATACGGAAAAGTAATTCATAACCAGCAGCAATACGCTGCGAATAGGGCGTATGCGCTAATGGTGAAATTGGACTGGCAAACATTTTTGATGTTGCTTGTGCCCATTGAGTCAATGGGTTGAGGAAAGCGCGATTTAGTTCATGAAATTGATAAAGCATAATCAAGTCTTTCCAGAAATTATATGAAACCGAGCAATTGAAAAATTCTCACTTGTTGCAATGCATCATAAACCACTTTTGAGTAATTGTCGCACGACTGTGCGATTGCTTGCATGAGCATTGTAAATAAGAGTTAAATCTTTATTTTTAAGACAATGAAAATGTTTCGTTGTCTATAAAAAAAGGCATCACGAATTTCGTGACGCCTTTTTTTTATTTGATTATTGTAAGAACTAATCAAATACTGGTGTTTCTACCCCCAAAATTTTGTGTAATTTTGGTGAGGTTGTTGTGTACTGCATGTGAATTTTCTTGTCTGGGAAAATATAGGGTGCTGCTCCAAAAGCTGCCAGCGCAGCCTCATGGAAGCCTGACAGAATAAGTTTTTTCTTGCCTGGATAAGTGTTTATATCACCTACCGCAAAAATTCCTGGAATATTGGTTTCAAACTTTTCAGTGTTGACTACTTTGAGTTGTTTGCGTTCAATATCCAGGCTCCATTCAGCAATCGGTCCTAGTTTTGGTGATAGCCCAAAAAAGACCAATAAGGTATCCAACGGCAAGCGGCGTGTGACGCCGTCAGCGCCCGTTACCTTTATTTCAGTCAATTTATCTTCTTTGGTTTCTATGCCGGTCACTTGGCCGATGATAAATTGCATCTCGTAGTTGTCGCACATTTCCTTCATTTTGGCGACCGATGCCGGGGCTGCGCGGAAATCTTCGCGGCGATGCAAAATAACGACAGATTCTGCTTTACCTGCTAGAGCCAATGCCCAATCCAATGCTGAGTCTCCGCCGCCGCAGATGACTAAATTTTTGCCCTCAAACTGGCTAGGATCTTTAACGCGATAGAATAATTGTGATCCTTCAAACGCCTCTATACCTTCAACTTTCAATGTACGTGGTTGGAATGACCCCACACCCGCAGCAATGAAAATTGTTTTGGTAATGAATTTCGTCCCTAAGGATGTTTCCAAATCAAAGCGACCGTCTTCACGACGCTGAACTAATGTTACTTCCTGATTCAAGTGGAAAGTCGGCGAAAACGGACCTATCTGCTTAAGTAAATTATCAGTCAGCTCTTGGCCGGTACAAACAGGTACCGCTGGAATATCATAAATTGGCTTATCTGGATAAAGTTCTACACACTGACCGCCAACGACAGGGAGAGAATCGATGACGTGCGCCTTAATTTCCAGCAGACCAAGTTCAAAAACTTGAAACAGGCCAACCGGTCCAGCGCCAATGATTACGGCATCGGCTTCGATAACTTGTGATGAGTTTGTTTGTTTATTTTCCATACGACTTCGTGTTTCCTGATAAAAATGCGTGGACGTTTGCTATTTTCGACAAATCGCTAATTAACGCGCCAAGTGTTGCAGTTTGTCTTTGATATCTTTCCAATCATCCGCATCTGGTAGCGGCGTGGTGGTTTTGGTGATGGATGGCCATTTGCTCGTCAATTCAACATTGATTTTGATGAATTGCTGCTGGTCAGCCGGAACATCTTCTTCTGCATAAATTGCATTGACCGGACATTCGGCTACGCAAACTGCGCAATCGATACATTCATCGGGATCAATTACCAAGAAATTTGGGCCTGCACGAAAGCAGTCCACCGGGCATACATCCACGCAATCGGTATAGCGGCAACGGATGCAGGATTCGGTCACAACGTGGGTCATACCAGTCCTATCTTCAAGAATTTGGGGTGTTCGGCACAGTTATAAATACATTTGTAACTGCAAAGCCCTGTATTTTAAGGTAATTTGACGCAACTCACAAATCAGACTTAGATAAATTACGAATAAGCAAATGCGGCTGATGGCGCGAAGGGCATTTGACTGATGAATGAAGTCAAGCCGATAATTTACTCGTTTTCTAAATTCCATGTTTGATGTGCGTCGAATGACGGTGATTTGATGGCAATGTATTGTGCAATTTAAGATAAAAAATTTGCTTTATTTGACGATGCGACGGTTTATTTTGCAACTTGTAGTACTTATCTACTTTGATAAATATTAGGGATCTTTGCGAAAATGCCCCTGATACCAGTCTCACGCAAAAGTATATCGTGACAGCTGTTTGCCTTGGTGACGTTAATCTTTTTTGAATGACAACATGAAACCATCTATTTTGATCACGCGAGCGATTTTCCCTGACGTGATTAGTCGCTTATCTACTTATTTTGAAGTTGAATCGAATCAACATGATAGTGTCTTTACGCAACCAGAACTGGTGCAAAAAATGCAGGGGAAGAGCGGCGTCTTGTGTACTGCAAGCGCTCGTTTCAATGCAGAAGTGCTGGCGCAACTCCCAGAGCTTAAGGCGATTGCAAACATGGCTGTAGGCTACGATAACCTTGATTTGGCGGCTTGTACCAGTCGGCGTATTTTGGCGAGCAATACGCCAGATGTCTTGAATGAAACGACCGCTGATTTTGGCTGGGCCTTATTAATGGCAACGGCGCGTAGAGTGAGCGAATCGGAGCATTGGCTGCGGGCCGGTCATTGGGATAAATGGCGTTACGATTATTTTTTGGGCAGCGATATTCACGGCTCAACGCTGGGCATTATCGGCATGGGGAGAATCGGCCAGGCCATTGCCCGCCGCTCTATGGGATTTGATATGCGCGTCATCTATCACAATCGCACCCGGCTTACAGCTGAGCAGGAGGTACACGCAAACAACGCAAAGCATGT
>JACMRF010000025.1 GCA_014376575.1 Undibacterium sp. | reverse complement strand
TTTTAAACCCAGAATTTCCATTAGGATTGGCAATGATGATGGATGCACTTTTCGTGGCAGTTTTGCTGCGAATGAGGCGCCAATAGCGAGCTATTGGCAACGAAGAGCAGAAAAAATGACCGAAAATGCGCCATCAGCATGCCAATAGCACCGCAGGTGCGCCTAATGGAAAATCTGGGTTTAAGCGTAGCTGCCGCACTTCTTTCGCAGGTGTTCAACGATAGATCGGTCAATAACGCGGGCAAAAATCATATTGGAAATTCTGGGTTTAAGCTGACGATGCGTGCCGTGCTTTTTTCAGCACAAGTCAACACAGCCTGACAAAAATTAAGCATAAAAAAAGGACGGAGATAACCCGTCCTTTTATCGGCACGAAGCGCTACTACATGCTTCAGGCTAATTTGCCATGACACTGCTTATATTTCTTACCGCTACCACATGGACAAGGATCATTCCGTCCTACATTCAGAAGCGGATCTGGTTGCCCCAGTTTTCCATGACACTGTTTGTATTTCTTACCGCTACCACATGGACAGACATCGTTCCTGCCAATTTTAAAGCCGTTAGTCATTTGAAGCTGCGGACCACTTTGCTCAGGATTTGCCGTCGGCGCCAATATTTCTTCGGGCGAAGCATTTGCATCAAAATCTGCATGTTGATAGTGTACGTTTTCAATCTGCGATTGCGACAACTGCTGTTCTGCCGCCTCAATTTCTTCTCTTGACTGGATACGCACCGTCACGACTGTTTTGACGACTTCGTTCTTGATCAGATCGAGCATCTGGCTGAACAATTCAAAGGCTTCACGCTTATATTCTTGCTTAGGATTTTTCTGCGCATAGCCGCGCAAATGAATACCCTGACGCAGATGATCAAGTGCGGCCAGATGCTCACGCCAATGCGAATCGATGCTTTGCAACATGATGCTACGCTCGAATCCGGCGAAAGACTCCTGACCCACCACAGCCACCTTCGCGGCATACACTTCATCGACCGCTTTTTGCACACGCTCAAGAATATCTTCGTCAGTGAGATTAGGTTCCGCTTCCAGCATTTTAGCAATAGGCAAATCGAGCGCCCATTCATTGGCCAGCGTCGTTTCGAGTCCGGGTATATCCCATTGCTCTTCGACTGATTCGGCAGGCACAAAAGTTCTGACGACGTCCTGGAACATGCCTGAACGCAGTGAAGTCATTAATTCAGTCATATCCTGCGCTTCTAACAGTTCGTTACGCTGTTGATAAATGACCTTGCGCTGATCATTTGCGACATCATCGTATTCAAGCAATTGCTTGCGAATATCGAAGTTACGCGCTTCCACTTTGCGCTGCGCCGACTCGATCGAACGACTAACGATGCCCGCCTCTATCGGCTCGCCTTCAGGCATCTTGAGCCGATCCATAATCGCACGCACGCGGTCGCCCGCAAAAATACGCAGCAGAGAATCATCAAGCGATAAGTAAAAACGGGACGATCCAGGATCGCCCTGACGGCCAGAACGACCACGCAATTGATTGTCAACACGACGCGATTCATGTCGCTCAGTACCGACAATATGCAAACCGCCAGCCGCGACGACGTGCTCATGCAGCGATTGCCATTCATCACGCAATTGTTGTGACTGCTGTTGTTTATCGCTGCCTGACAATTTATCGTCAGCTTCAATCAGCTGAACTTGTTTGGCGACGTTGCCGCCGAGGACAATGTCAGTGCCACGGCCGGCCATATTGGTGGCGATGGTGATACCTTTAGGACGACCGGCCTGTGCAATGATCTCCGCTTCACGCGCATGCTGTTTTGCATTTAATACGTTGTGTGGCAGTTTGGCTTTTGTCAAAATATCTGACAACAGTTCAGAATTCTCAATCGACGTTGTACCGACCAATACCGGTTGACCACGCTCGTAACAATCCTGAATATCCTTAAGCATCGCGCCGTATTTTTCTTCAGCGGATTTATAAACCTGATCTTGCTTATCCTTACGCTGCGATAAGCGATTTGGCGGAATAACGACCGTTTCGAGTCCGTAAATTTCCTGAAATTCGTAGGCTTCAGTATCCGCAGTGCCTGTCATCCCTGACAAACGGGTGTACATGCGGAAGTAATTCTGGAAAGTGATGGAAGCTAAGGTTTGATTCTCATTTTGAATCTTGACGCCTTCTTTTGCCTCTACCGCTTGATGCAAGCCATCGGACCAGCGACGCCCAGTCATCATGCGCCCCGTGAACTCATCTACGATCACGATTTCATCGTTCAGCACTACGTAATGTTGGTCTTTAAAATACAAGGCATGCGCACGCAATGCCGCATACAAGTGGTGAATCAAGGAAATATTAGCTGCATCATATAAAGAAGCGCCTTCAGGCAGCAAGCCCATTTGAGTCAGAATGCGCTCCGCATTGTCATGACCTGCTTCCGTTAACAATACCTGATGCGCTTTTTCGTCTTTAGTGTAATCACCATGTACTTCTATCTGCCCTTTGCCATCCGGTGTTTCTTCGCCAATTTGCAAGGTCAATAATTTTGGTACTTCGTTGATTTTATAGTACAGCTCCGTATGATTTTCAGCTTGCCCGGAAATGATCAAAGGCGTACGCGCTTCGTCGATGAGAATAGAATCGACTTCATCGACAACGGCGAAATTGAGGCTACGCTGCACGCGATCTTTCGCCTCATAGACCATATTGTCACGTAAATAATCGAAACCGAATTCGTTATTAGTACCGTAAGTAATATCAGACGCATACGCAGTCTGCTTGTCGTCGTGATCTAACTGAGAAAGATTGATGCCCGTAGAAAGACCTAACCAACCGTAAAGCTGCCCCATCCACTCAGCATCACGTTGCGCCAAATAGTCATTGACCGTAATGACATGCACACCATTACCAGACAACGCGTTCAAATAAATCGGCAGGGTCGCCATCAGCGTTTTACCCTCACCGGTTCCCATTTCAGCAATTTTCCCGTAATGGAGCACCATGCCGCCTATCATCTGCACGTCAAAATGACGCATCTTCAATACGCGCTTACTTGCCTCACGACAAACGGCAAAAGCTTCAGGCAAAATCGCATCTAAGGACTCCCCTTTGGCGAGTCGCTCTTTAAATTCAGGAGTTTTTGCCTGCAGTTGCTCATCCGACAAGGCTTCCAGCTTGGGTTCCAGCGCGTTGATGTCACGCACCGTTTTTTGGTATTGCTTCAAGAGCCGCTGATTACGGCTGCCGAATATCTTGGTCAGGAATGACATGCTATGAATGAGTAGAGGGATTCTTAAAAAAAACTGCCAATAAACTTAACTTGACAGCAACATAGGATAACTCGCGATTTTACCATGTATAGCCATGCAAACTGGCAAATGCAGTACAAGGCCTAGATAAATCAACTTAGAATTGGAGGCAATACGGGCAATATCAAGTCTATTTTTGACCAAGCACAGCCAAATTCGCCTGATTAGCACCCGCACTTAAAAACTTATGGGGATTTTGAGGAATATCTTTCACTCTCACCTCAAAATGCAAATGGGCTCCAGTTGATCGCCCTGTCGAACCGATGTCTGCCACGTGTTGACCACGTTTGACGATATCTCCCAATTTGACATAAATTTTAGAGGTGTGAGCATAGCGCGTTACGATATCGCCACCATGATCGATTTCCAGCATATTGCCAAATTGAGGGTGGTATTCAGCTGCAACAATGACGCCGCCAGCAGAGGCAACAATAGGTGTACCTGTCGGCGCAGAAAAATCAATCCCTTCATGAAAGGCGCTGCGTCCAGAGAACGGATCCAGACGCCAGCCAAAACCAGAAGCGTTGTAACTCACATTCACGGGCTGAATGGTCGGTAATAACTTTGACTGCACCTTAAAACCCATCAACTTGGTTTCGACCACATTCAAGAAATCAGAACGCTGTTCCACATCTCTGGAAATAGCGTCCAACGCGACCTGAAATTCTGACATCGTGAGTTCTTTTGGCGCGATTCTTCCGGAATTTTCTATCCCACCCCGTCCTGGCGATTCCTTGAAATTAAACTCTTCGGGTTTGACCCCGGCCAAGCCTTGTACTCGCTCGCCCAAAGCATCGAGTCGGATCAACTGTGCCTGCATTTCTCCTAACTTAATTGCCATTACCGCCAGGTTTTCCTTCACATAACGATCTTTTGCATTCGGGTCGTTTGGCACTACTGCTGCCACATTGGATGGAATCAAGTCTTTCAAAAATGGAATATCGCCGCTCGCCAGACGTAAGGTCATTGCCATCATCAAAACCGAGCAAAGCATCGTCACCATCAGAAAAACCAACAGGCTCAGAATAATATGCCTAGAGGTAAGCGTAATCGACTTGGCCTGCGTAAATCGCGAATGCATAACAATAATTTGCATTAGTTCATTTCCCCATGAATGCCTAAGAGGTAGATGTGATAATGTCGCACATATGCAATCCCCATCACGTCCTCTCTCTCGAATCAATATCAAGCGCGCCAAAAAGCCCTTCGAAGCAAGTGGCATCGCTTCTTTCTTAACAAGCAACGACAAAATATCTCCGTTGCTGCCGACGATTAAACGAAATGCATCTTTACAGAAAGAGTGCGGAATAATCTTGCCCGCAATATTTACTAGTTGCGAGGTGTTACAACTAGCGGAAGAGCAATTAACACTCTCTGCTCCAAACGCTGCTTTAGCCAGCAAACTCAAGCAGCAACTACCAAAATTGCAATCGCAATTACAGCAGCGAGGGTGGCAGGTTAACGCAATACGAATTAAAGTACAAGTCAAGAAGACGGTAGAAAAACCGACGGCAGTAAAGCAATTGCTGCTGTCCGACCCTGCAATTCGCGCATTTGGCAAGTTAGAAAGTGCGCTCGAAGACACACCACAAAACGATGCACTGAGAGCCGCACTGCATCGATTGGTGATGCGTCATCAAACTGTCAGCGAGGAATAACAAGCCTCAGCGCATCAATAGCATTAAGAGAGAACCCACTCTCTTTGCTCTTGTTGAGCATAAGATATGGGAGCGGATGCGATTTCATTAAACGTTACAATTTCATACGCATCCGGTTGGGCCAACAAAGCGCGCAATAACTGATTATTGAGGCCATGGCCTGATTTATGTGCGGTATAACTGGCCAGCAAAGGATGCCCGATTAAGTATAAATCACCGATCGCATCCAATATTTTATGTCGCACGAACTCATCGTCAAAGCGCAAACCATCTGCGTTGAGAATGCGATATTCGTCCATGACGATGGCATTTTCCATTGAGCCACCGCGCGCCAGACCTATGCCGCGCAACATCTCTACATCCTGCATAAATCCAAAGGTTCGCGCTCGCGCGACATCTTTTACATAAGACACTTTGGCAAAATCGACTTCAGCAGTTTGCGTTGTACCGTCGACGGCAGGGTGATTAAACTCGATGAAGAAATGCAGCTTGAAGCCGTCAAAGGGTTCCAGCCTCGCCCATTTTTCCGCCTTACCGCTTCCTTCGCGTATCTCTACGGGTTTTAGGACTTTAATGAATTTTTTTGCTGCCGCCTGCTCTTGCATTCCCGCTTGCTGTAATAGATACACGAAAGAGGAAGCCGACCCATCCATAATAGGAATTTCTTCGGCACTGACATCGATATACAAATTATCAATACCAAGACCAGCACAGGCCGATAGCAAGTGCTCTACCGTTGAGACTTTTGCGCCCTGGTTAATTAAGGTTGAAGCCATACGCGTGTCGCCAACATTGACTGCTTGGGCATGAAAAACGACTGGGGGGTTAAGGTCAATCCGGGTGAAAACGATACCGGTATCAATCGCGGCCGGACGTAAAATTAAATCAACTTTGGTGCCAGAATGCACGCCAACGCCGACTGTTTTCACCTGTTGTTTGATGGTTCTTTGTTTTAACATCGACCTATTATATCTGCTTGCAATAGCGTTGATATTCAAAGACACCGTTCAGAAATAATAAAACGGTGCGCGCAATCTCTTGCGCACACCGTTCTTATGCAGTTCTTATTAATGTTTATGCAAGCTGACCTAGCATGGTCTCTGCATTTGACACGTCAAAACCGCCACCTTGTTCAACGTTGAGTTGAGTTACTACACCGTCGACAACGACCATAGAATAACGCTGCGAACGTGTACCCATACCAAACTTACTGAAATCAGCGTCTAGACCCAAGGCCTTACAAAATGCCGCATTACCATCAGCCATCATCCGAACGATACCAGTAGATTTCTGTTCACGACCCCATGCGCCCATGACAAACGCGTCATTGACTGAGATACACCAGATTTCATCGACGCCTTTGGCTTTTAGAACTCCAGCATTCGCCACATAACCAGGAACGTGTTTCTCCGAACAGGTAGGGGTAAAAGCACCAGGCAATCCAAAAATGGCTATGGTCTTGCCCTTGGTCAGATCAGAAACGATAAAGGTATTCGGCCCGAGCGAACAACCTTCCGCTTCGACTTCAACAAACTCCGCCAAGCTGCCTTCAGGCAAGTTATCACCAATCTTGATTGTCATATTTAGCTCCTTAATTTGAGATTAATCACACCGCTCTGGCAAACGATACATTTCCAGAAACGCGCTGCCCGTAAGTATGCCTGAGTCTGATTTTTCGTGCTGCAAGCAAAACGCCAGCACCCGGAGAGGCTGGCGTTTTCATTTTTTACTCTGACCTGACTGAGCCAAAGAATCAGCAAGTGTATTGAAGCTTAGTCTGCCTGTTTGCGTAAGAAAGCAGGAATGTCGTAAGTCTCCATACCATTTTTCTCCAAAGCGCGCACCTGATCCGATGCGGACTCGCGACGCCATACTGCTGGCTTGCTCAAACCATCAAAACTCGATGAGGCAGATCCCATACCTGAGTTTGCTGAAGGCGTCATTGCAGTTGCTGCCATCATTGGTTCGTTATGTGTCCCTGTGCGCAGCATCGGAGTTTGCACCAGCTGAATATTTTTCTTGCCACGACCAAGGCCAGTTGCCACGACGGTGACGCGAATATTGTCGCCCATCGTATCGTCGTAAGCGATACCTTGTGCAATCGAGGCATCCGGTGCAGCAAAAGCACGCACCGCAGCCATTACCTCTTTGATTTCTTTACCTTTGAGACTGCGACTGGCCGTGACATTAACCAAGACACCGCGCGCTCCGGATAAATCGATACCATCAAGAAGTGGCGATGCAACAGCCTGCTCAGCCGCAATACGGGCACGATCAACACCAGAGGCAGTCGCGGTTCCCATCATCGCTTTGCCCTGCTCGCCCATAATGGTTTTCACGTCGTTAAAATCGACATTGATATGACCAGGCACGTTGATGATTTCAGCGATACCAGCAACAGCGTTATTGAGCACATCATCTGCATGTTGCAGCCATTCGATCATGCTGTCATCTTCGTAGATTTCTTCGAGTTTTTCGTTCAAGATGATAATCAAGGAATCAACATGTTTAGACAGCGCTTCTAGACCTTCATCGGCGATATCCATGCATTTTTGGCCTTCGTAGGAAAACGGTTTTGACACCACTGCAACGGTCAATGCACCTAATTCTTTGGCAATTTGCGCAACCACTGGTGCAGCACCGGTACCGGTACCTCCACCCATACCGGCAGCAATAAATACCATATGCGAACCGCGCAACGCATCTTCAATACGGGCGCGCGACTCTTCGGCCAACTGACGACCGACTTCAGGTTTCATCCCTGCGCCCAAACCGGTCTCGCCGATTTGAATGACGTTATGCGCTTTAGATTGCGTCAATGCTTGCGCATCTGTATTTGCAGCGATGAACTCAACGCCAGAAACACCTTTATTAATCATGTGCTGAACCGCATTACCACCTGCGCCACCGACGCCGACGACCTTGATTACGGTACCCTGTGTAGCGTTATCGACCATATCGAACTCCATCATGCATCCTCCAAGTAGGCAGTTTTCAGTCGCTAAGCATCACCCGATGTGACGACTAGCGACTAAAAACTGTAGATCTAAACATTATAAAATAATTACCACAAATTTATGAAAAAATATCCACAAATCCGTCCCGAAATTCACTAAAAATTCCCTAAAAACCACTCTTTCATGCGTTGCCACACCGCTTGCGCAGATCCTTCCTGCCTTGTGACGATATGTCCGCGCAAATACTGCTTCTTCGCCTCCAACAACAACCCTAAAACTGTCGCATAGCGCGGGCTGCGTACCACATCAGCCAACTGCCCTGTGTATGCTGGCATACCCAATCTTGTCGGCTTCAAAAAAATATCTTCCGCCATTTCGACCATGCCTGGCATGATCGACGATCCACCAGTTAACACGATGCCTGAGGACAGTACATCTTCGTAACCGGATTCACGTACTACTTGATGTACCAGCGCAAACAACTCTTCAACACGTGGCTCTATCACTGCCGCTAAAGCCTGACGCGACAACGAACGTGGTCCGCGATCACCGAGCCCGGGCACCTCAATAGTGTCCGATGGATCAGCCAATACTTGCTTCGCCACTCCAAAACGAAGTTTAATTTCTTCTGCTTCTGAAGTAGGTGTACGCAATGCCATCGCAATATCGTTCGTGATTTGATCACCCGCAATAGGTATCACCGCGGTATGACGGATCGCGCCTTCACTAAACACAGCCACATCAGTTGTGCCGCCACCGATATCAATCAGGACCACACCAAGCTCTTTTTCATCTTTGGTTAAAACTGCTTCAGCAGAAGCCATTGGTTGCAAAATAAGGTCAGATACTTCGAGGCCACAACGACGCACACATTTCACGATGTTTTGTACCGCGGAGACAGCGCCAGTCACAATATGTACTCTCACTTCAAGACGTATTCCACTCATACCAATCGGCTCGCGCACATCGTCCTGACTATCTACGATAAATTCTTGTGGCAGTGTATGCAG
>JACMRF010000024.1 GCA_014376575.1 Undibacterium sp. | reverse complement strand
AAGTCATTCTGGCAGGACGCAGAATTAACGATGGCATGGCAAAATTTATCGCCGAAAAAGTGGTCAAAGAAATTATCAAGGCAGGCCATCATGTGAAAGGCTGTGTCGTCAATGTCATGGGCTTGACCTTCAAAGAGAATTGTCCTGACTTGCGCAATTCCAAAGTGGCCGATATGATTTTTGAGCTGCAATCTTACGGTGTTGACGTGCACGTACACGATCCTTTGGCCGACGCAGACGAAGCCCAGCACGAATACGGACTGAAGCTGGAATCGTGGGATAGTCTGCCACGAGCCACGGTCACCATCGCTGCGGTATCGCATAATGAGTTGATGCATCGTCCTTTGTCAGACTATCAGGCGAAGTCACTGGAAAACGCCTGCTTTGTCGACATCAAATCAAAGTTTGATCGTGCTGAACTCAGCAAGGCCGGATTTAATATTTGGCGCCTTTAATTTATACGAAATATGCACATGACTCACTACGACAATATTCAACAAAATTTGAAGTCCAATCAGTCAACTTGGCTGATTACAGGCGTTGCAGGCTTTATTGGGTCCAATTTATTGGAATCCTTACTTAGGCTCAATCAGCGTGTAGTCGGTCTCGATAATTTTGCGACTGGCTATCAACATAATTTGGATCAGGTTCGTGAATTAGTCGGTGACAACGCCTGGGAAAATTTTAAATTTATTCAGGGTGACATTACTCAATTCGCTGATTGTCAGGACGCATGTAAAGGCGTTAATTATGTCTTGCATCACGCGGCTTTAGGTTCGGTACCCCGCTCAATTGAAGATCCCATATTGGCCAATGATAATAATGTCACTGGTTTCTTAAATATGTTAACGGCATCGCGTGACGCCAAGGTAAAGCGCTTTATTTATGCCGCTTCCAGTTCTACTTATGGTGATCATCCTGGTCTGCCAAAAATTGAATCTGTGATCGGTAAGCCGCTATCGCCATACGCAGTGACCAAGTATGTTAATGAGTTGTATGCGGACGTATTTGCACGTTGTTATGGTATCGATTCAATTGGTCTGCGTTACTTTAATGTATTTGGCCCCAGACAAGACCCTGATGGTGCCTATGCCGCCGTCATTCCACAGTGGGTTGCTGCACTGATTAAAAATCGCCCTTTGCATATTAACGGCGACGGCGAAACGACACGTGATTTCTGTTTTATTGATAATGTCGTCCAGGCAAATATTCTCGCTGCAGTCACAGAGAATCCAGATGCGGTCAATCAAATCTATAACGTTGCACTTAATGAGACAACCAGCCTTAACGAGCTATACCAAATGATGCGTACTTTGTTGATCGAGGCGTTTCCTCATTTGGAAAGACATCAGCCTCAGTATGAAGAATTTCGGAATGGCGATGTGAGACATTCTCAAGCGGATATTACCAAAGCTAGAACACTGCTTAATTTCGCGCCAACTCATAGAGTGGATCGGGGCCTGAAAGAGGCAATGGATTGGTATAAAACGAACTTGTCTGCGAACTCACTTTAGCGTATTGCCGAACCATGAATGAGTGTTTTGTGGTCGCGCAAACCTGTCAGCTTCAATTGTTGTTTAAGGCCAAAGATCGTATCGTATCGTCTCGGTTCTGATCAATGAAAAAAATCCACGTTTACCAGAACTTGGAATCACTTCCTGATTCCTATCAGCAGGTATTTGACATAGCGCATCAAACAGGCAGCTTTTTTTCGAGTTTTGCCTGGTTTGACAATCTGATTCGTAACGTCTTAAGTATTAATCATTCAATTTGTCTTTATGGTCTTGAGGACGACTTGGATGGGAAAGCTTATGCCTTGATGCCAATGTGCTTTGTCACATCTGAACAGCACTGGTATCGGCCGCGAAAATTAATCGCAGCATCCAATTATTACACCTCGTTTTTTTCTCCAATACAAGCTAACAGCGCGCCATATGCGCAGGAAAATATTAATCTATTAGTGCGTGCAATCGTTAACGAAACGCCGCAGTGGGACAGTATCGATTTGCAACCGATGGCAATAGGTTCAGATCAGTTTGGCTCTATTGAGCGAGCATTTCGTCAATCTGGTGCGTACATCCAAACTTATTTTTGTTTTGGAAATTGGTATTTAAAAGTTGCTGGTCGTACGTTCCAGGAATACTTTAATTCAGTACCCTCTCGCGTAAGAAACACTATCGCTAGAAAAGCCAAACTGCTGGAAAGAAGCGATGGCCTGCATATCAAGTTAGTGCAAAGCGAAGACGAATGGAGTACGGCGATTGCCGACTTCGAACAAGTGTACCAAGCTAGCTGGAAGCTTCCAGAAGCACACCCACTGTTTATAGCGGGTCTGATGCGCACGTGTGCACAACAGGGGTGGTTGCGTCTAGGCATTGCCTATGTCGGCGATCAACCAGTCGCTGCACAGATATGGATTGTGCATCAGCAGGTTGCATCGATATATAAGCTTGCGTATAACGAGAAATTTGCCAAATTTTCAATTGGCTCAATACTTACATCACGGATGATGGAGTACGTGATTGATATAGATCACGTCGAGGAAGTGGATTACCTTACTGGCGACGATGATTATAAGCAAGATTGGATGTCACATAGGAGAGAGCGTTGGGGATGTATTGCATTCAATCAACGCACATTGAAAGGTACATTGTCGGCTTGCTGGCATTTAGGTGGTCGCGGATTGAAGAAGCGAATGATGGTTTTTATTGTGGTAATAAAAAAATTAATTGGTAACGGTGCACGCGGTAAATAAAAATAAATAAAGTTTCAAGAAAGAACCGTTTGCCACTGTTTTTTGAGCATTATTTTGAAATTGATTTTGCGATTGAGGGAATCACCAGCAAACTGGTGTAATCTTTGAAAAAATGATTTTTCATCAAGAAAAATTAATGACTGATTTAAATATGCCGACGTTCTTGTGAACACGAATTTGAACTTAAAAGGATTGAATATGCCCAGCATTAGAAATAAACGTGCGTCTGTCGCCATACTCTCTGGCGTCATTGTTCTCATGGTTGGATTGAGCGGATGCAGCAAAAATCAAACGAGTGAAAAATTGCTAGCAGATGCTAAACAGTATCAGCAAAAAGGAGACAGTAAGGCGGCAGTTATCCAACTGAAAAATGTATTGCAAAAAGACCCTGATAATAAAGACGCAAGGTACTTGCTAGGTACTATTTATAATCAGGTTGGCGATCCTGTGTCCGCGGAGAAAGAACTGCGCAAGGCTGTTAGTCTTGGATTTAATCAGAATACCGCGATTCCTGATCTTGCTAAAGCATTGTTAGCTCAGGGGCAATTTCAAAAAATGTTGGATGAAACGGGTAGTGATTCAAAATTGAAAGTTGATTCCAATATTTCTGCGCTGCGTGGAAATGCATTTTTGGGTCTGGGCAAAAAAATGGAAGCCAAAGAGGCATTTGAGTTCGCTTTGAAGTCTTCTCCAGATTTCCCAGATGCATTGATAGGGCTGGCTAAGTTAGCAGCCTCTGAGCGCGACATGGATGCGGCGAATCGCTTTGCAGACGCTGCCACAGGCAAAAATCCCAACTATGCACAAGCTTGGCTGTTTAGGGGAGATTTATTACGAATACAAGGAAAGGTGGATGAGGCGCTTGCTGCATACACCCAAACGATAAAAATTGAGCCAGATAATTCAGCCGCCCTTATCGTAAAAGCCAATGTAGAAATTAGTATGAAAAAATTTGTAGAGGCAAAACAAGATATTGACGCAGCAAAGAAATTGGCACCAACTTCTATGCTGGTATTTTATAGCCAAGGCCTACTCGACTACACGCAAAATAATTATCCTGTCGCGTTAGAATCTATGCAGCAAGTAGAAAAAATTGCGCCAGATTATATGCCCGGTGTTCTGTTAACTGGTGCCATTCAATATGCACTCGGTGCGACGGCGCAGGCAGAACGATATCTAAAAAAATACATCGAGAGCAATCCGGGCAACGTCTATGCGCAAAAACTTATGGTTGGTGTTTTAATGAAGAAAGGGCAGCCAGAAAGAGCGGTTGAGCTGCTGGAGCCTCTTCTTAAATCAGAGTCGGACGATAGCCAATTGTATGCTCTAGCCGGTGAAGCCTATATGCAATCAAAAAATTTCGTCAAAGCGACTGAGTATTTTGAAAAAGCAAGTACATTGGTTCCTAAATCCGCCGAATACCATACAGCGCTCGGCATGAGTAAGCTGGGCCAAGGTGACAACAGTCGCGCTATTATTGAACTTGAAAAGGCGGCAGATTTAGACGTAAAGTCATCCAAAGCAGGCGTCCTGTTAGTGATGACGCATCTGCGCTTGAAAGAATTTGATAAGGCAATGGCGGCAGCAATCGTGGCGGAAAAAGATAACCCAAATAATCCTTTGATACAAAATTTAAAGGGTGGTATTTATTTGAGTAAAAATGATATCGCCAATGCGCGTATTAGTTTTGAAAAAGCTGTTGCATTACAGCCTACCTATTTTCCGGCAGTGTCAAACCTTGCACGTATCGACATGCAAGAAAAAAAGCCTGATGCGGCAAAAAAGCGTTTTGAAATTGTGCTTGAAAAAGACAAAAAAAATCTTCAGGCAATGACTGCTTTGGCGAGCTTAGCCGTCGCTAAAGGAAACAACGAAGAGGCCAAAACATGGTTGGAGCGTGCCAATAGCGAGAACCCTGAATCGCTACCAGTAACTCAGTTACTCGCCCAGCAGTATGGACGGATGGGCGATAAGCAAAAAGCTTTAGTGTTAGCAAGAAAAGCGCAAATCAGCAATCCGAAAATACCAGGATTCATGGAGATGCTGGCGCAAATTCAGATGAGTTTGGGCGATAAACAAGGAGCGTTTGACAGTTATGGAAAGTTTGCCGCGATGTTGCCGGAATCGCCTTTAGCTCAGTATAAAGTCGCCGCGGCTCAGATGGCTTTGGGCAACGAACCTGCTGCAATTGAAGCCTTGAAGAAAACACTCAGAATCGATGCAAAATTTATTGATGCTCAGTTAGCGCTGTCGGCACTTCTAGCAAAAAAAGGTAATTTCGACGACGCTTTAGCGATAAGTCGACAAATTCAAAAACAAGACGAAAAATCACCGTTAGGATTTGTGCAGGAGGGCGACATTTTACTCGCGCAGAAAAAAACTACGCTTGCAATCCAGTCGTATGAACGCGCTTTTAAACTTGCCAAAGGCGGGCAGTTGGTCACAAAAATTCATCGTGCTTTAATTTTGGATGGCAAATCCAAAGAGGCAGATATCAGGTTGCTTCAATGGTTGAAAGAACATCCGGAAGATAATAATGTCCGTATGTATTTTGCTATGTATAGTTTATCAACACAAAAAACTAAACAAGCCGGGATCGATCAACTTCACACTATTTTGAAAAATGACGCTAATAACGTGGCAGCGTTGAATAACCTTGCATGGGCTTATAGCGAAGACAAAGACCCAAAATCACTCGAGTACGCGGAGAAAGCATATAAAATCGCCGGTGATAATCCTGCAATTATGGACACATTAGGGTGGATTTTGGTTGAGCGCGGTAACATCGCTCGTGGCTTGCCTTTAATTCAAAAGGCGATTGCTCAAATGCCGGAGACTATTGAGGTTCGTTATCACCTTGCGGTCGGTTTAATGAAATCGGGTGATAAGGTCAAAGCCAAAAAAGAGTTTGAACAAATTCTCGCGACCAATAAAGACTTTGCTAAGAAAGAAGAAGTCCTCACAATGTTAAAGCAACTTTAATTTCTTTCACAGTCGGTTGTATTTGATTCCATCAAATGAGTTGGGTAGCTTAAATTTTTGCCTTATTTTTGCGGTAACGAATAGATACAATCGATAGCCAGTTCAAACTACTACTTGATGTTAAGAAAGCCTGTCTAATTCTATTAGACAGGCTTTTATTTTTTATAAGTTAAATTTAGTTATGGCAGAAATTTTAGAAAAAGCTTTGAGGTATAACCAAAACATCGCCCGGTCTTACTGGTACATTTGCTGAGATATCACCATCTTTAATCAAATCGTTTAAACGCACATTTAGCTTTTGCTGTTTGCCATCTACTGTCCTGATAATGTCGGCCTTATTGCCAGATGCAAATTCTGTGATGCCACCAACGGCAATCAGTACATCCATTAACGACATTCCCTTGCGATATGGCAAAGCTTGAGGTTTAGCCGCTTGGCCGATGACACGAATTTGTTCTTCATACGGGCCAGAGAACCCTGTGACAATCACAGTAACAACTGGTTGTTGAATAAACTTAGCTAGCGCTTTCTCAATATCGCGCGCCAACTCAGTAGACGTTTTCCCAATAGCAACCAAATCTTCAACTAATGGCGTGGTAATTTTCCCATCAGGTCTAACAGGGATTGACATGGACACCTCAGGATTGCGCCAGACAATAATGTTGACAGTGTCACCTGGGCCGATTAAATAATCGTGGACAGATTCCTGTGGAGATGTCGCAGACACCGGTGCGACTTGCGTAGTTGAGCAAGCGCTTAATACAATAGAAAAAAAGGAAGTAGCTGCGATGAGCAGCCACTTAGAGGATTTTGTGGATAATGTATTCACATGAACTCCTTAAATGTGATGTTAGTGGAATAGTTTATTGTATAAAGTGAGCATGAAAATATGACATCTTCATCAACAATGCAAGGACAACGAAAGAACTTGCTTTTAAAGAGAAAATCTTAAATGTAAAAATTGTCGATCCTTGTTAAGTATAGTACAACCCTTAAAATTTCGAGATGTCTTTTTTTTAAGTGTAATAGAATTTAAAGTTGATTAATTAATCTTGGTTTTAGATAAGTTGCATGAATTTTTGAAAGGACGAAAAGAAAAAAGAATTTCCTTCAATTGCACTGATTTGCTTTTGGAAAAGAATTAAAATTCTTGCCTTTTTTGCATTCTTATTGTATTGTTTTGCATTAAAATCGTGCCATTATCGCGGTTAAGCTGTTAAGTTATTGCTTGTATGATTTACCTCAAGTGGAGAATTAAAAAAAATGGAGGAACTGTTAACGCAGCTGCAATCTTTGGTCAGAGGAGCATGGAAGTACCGATGGTATGCCGTCACTATTGCATGGATTTTTTCCTTGCTCGGGTTCATCGTTGTTTATAAATTACCTGATAATTTTCAGGCTTCAGCGAGAGTATTTGTTGATACTCAAAGTATCTTAAAGCCTTTACTTGCAGGGATGACTAACATCCCAAACGTCGAGCAACAGGTATCAATCATGAGTAGAACTTTATTGAGTCGCCCTAATGTTGAAAGGGTAATGCGAATGGTTGATCTTGATATTAAAGCGAATTCAGGTAAGGATCGTGAGCGCTTGATCGAGGAGCTGATCTCTAAGATAAAAATTGGTGGTACGGTGCAAAACGACATCTACACACTAAGCTACAGCGACGAAAATCCAAAATTAGCCAAAGATATCGTTCAGGCATTGCTCACCATTTTTGTGGAAGGCAGCTTCGGTGATAAAAAGCAAGATTCATCGAAAGCAATTCTTTTTATTGATGGCCAGATTAAAACGTATGAAGAAAAATTAAGCGCCGCAGAAAATGCCTTAAAAGATTTTAAACTGAAAAATATGGGATTACTTCCTAGGCAGGGTGGAGATTCTGGCAGTAAGCTCGTTGAAATGACTGATAGTCTTAATCAAGCGCGTTTAGAGTTATCTGAAGCGGAGCAGGCGAGAGAGTCTATTCGGCGTCAGGTTTCGAGTATGGAGATCTCGTTAAGGCCGGCTAATCCTGCTGTTGCGCCAAATCCGGAAATTGATGATCGGATTCAGGTTTTAACGAAAAATTTAGATACGCTGCGAATGCAGTATACGGAAGCCCATCCAGATATAGCTTCTTTAAAGCGCCTTATTTCACAGTTAGAAGTCCGTAAGATTGAAGAGTCTAAAGTGCGGAAACCAGAAACTGATGCTGTTACTTCCAATCCAGTTTTGCAACAGTTAAAAATTTCCTTATCGACGGCCGAGGCAAGGGTCGCCTCAATGCGAGCTCGTGTTGATGAGTATTCTATGCGTAGTTCTAGACTGAAAACGATGACAATCGCCGCGCCAGAAATTGAAACTCAGCTATCACAGCTAAACCGCGATTATCAGATAAACAAAGAAAATTACGAAAAGTTGGTGGCCAGTAGGGAGTCTGCAAAATTGTCCGGCGATTTGAATACGACTACTGAAATGATGACATTCAGAGTGATTGATCCGCCCTCAGTACCTCTAACTCCAGCTGGCCCGAACCGACTTAGGTTTTTTTCTTTAGTTTTTATTGCTGCTTTGGCCATTGGTCTTGCTGGTGCGGTCTTTATGAGTAAGATCCGTCCAACCTTCCTTAGCCACCTTGACTTGTTAGAGGTAACTGGCTTGCCAATATTAGGTACTATTTCGATGAAATGGACAGATGAGGAGAAAGCAAGGCAAAAAAAAGGTTTATATGGTTTTATCTTTTCTTCCTTTGCTTTGTTCCTGTTTTTTATCGCGATGATGACATTTATGTATTTTAAATCATGAGTTTTAGCATTAAATAAGCGGTCGAGTGGTTTTATGGCTTATCGATATTTAGTGTAATGCTAGGCAAGTGTTTGATTAGTGAAATGAATATTTGGGAGTAAGCGTGAGCATTATTGAAAAAGCAGCGGGTAGATTAGATCCAACTAAGGGCGGTGTTCAACTTCCAATTGAACCACCTGCAATACCACCTGCCTTTGAAGCATCGGTTAAACCGGAACTTGCGGTTACGTTACCAAAAAAAACGACTTCTACAGATATTGGTAAAACAAACGTCAAAAAAGTAGAAATTAATATTGAGCAGCTTCATAAGTTGGGTATGGTTACGCCTGATGCTGCACGCACAAGCATCGCCGAAGAATTTCGGCTGATTAAGCGACCATTGATTGAAAAAGCGTTCGGACAAAAAGGTAAATCAATAAAACACGGTAACTTAATTATGGTTGCTAGCTCCTTGCCGGGCGAAGGCAAAACTTTTTGTGCGGTAAATCTTGCCATTAGTATTGCGATGGAACTGGATCACACTGTCTTACTTGTCGATGCAGATGTTGCCCGTCCATCGGTTTCGCGGTATCTCCATTTAAATCCAAAGGACGAGTCATTAGAAGTTGGCTTAATGGATGTATTGCTCGACGACAAGCTTGATTTGGCTGATGCTATCCTTAGAACCAATATCGATACATTGAGCCTTCTAAAGGCGGGTAGAAGTCATCCAAGGGCGACTGAGTTATTGGCAAGCCAAAGCATGAGTTCGTTGCTAGACGAAATAGCAAACCGTTATCCTGATCGAATCGTCATTTTCGATTCGCCTCCATTGTTGTTGACGACTGAAGCTAGGGTACTTGCGAGCCAGATGGGGCAGATCGTTCTCGTGGTCGAAGCCGAATCCACTACCCAGCACACCGTAAAAGAAGTGCTGCGCCAATTAAAGTCATGTCCCAATATCAACCTGATTTATAACAAAGCAAAGACACTCTCGAATGGAGATTACTATGGTCGCTATTACGGTTGAGAGTCCAGGTACACTCACTGACATGCGGCCATTTTCTTTTTGGTTCACTCTCTTCATTTCATTTTCTGGCGTTAGCTATCTTGGTAATGCGGATGCGGCAGATTGGAAGTTAGTACCATCAATAGGCTTAACTGAAACGTACACCGATAACGTACGACTGTTAGGCGCAGGAAAAGAAGAGAGTGCATATGTAACTCAACTTTCGCCAGGGCTTGCTGTTACCGCTAATGGCCAGAGGTTGAAGTTGCAAGCGAATTACGTCATGCAAAATTCGTACTTCTCTGGCTTGACGAATGAAACAAAGACGAATCATCTTCTGCATGCAAATGCGAACGTTTTTCTAGTCCAGGATCTTTTTTTTTTAGACGGCAATGTGAGTATTACTCAGCAAAATCTTACCCCCTTTGGTCAGGTAACAAATAGTAGCGCTAACTTATCTAATGATCGGGTTGAAGTTAGAACTTACAGCGCGTCCCCCTATTTTCATCGAAAATTTGATAATAATTTCACTGGCGAATTACGTTACGTGTATGACTCGGTTGCGAGCAGCGCTAAAACCAATTCGGATAGTAAATCCGATACGCTTCGTTTTAACCTAACGAGCGGACAAGCGTTTAAAACTATCAATTGGGGTCTAAATTACAATCTTCAAAAGATTCATTTTGAAAGACAGGTGCCGCTTGATGCGGATACGACAACGATTAATTTTGATTATTTTGTTACGCCTTTATTTAGACTGACTAGTACTGCGGGGCATGAGAAAAACAGCTATATTAGTTTAGGTGAGAAGCCGCCAGGATATTTTGGTACGGTTGGATTTGCATGGACACCTAGCCAAAGGACGAATCTCATTTTTAACGCAGGTGAGCGTTTCTATGGGAAGACATACGCACTCAGCTTTAACCAGCGGGCTCGAATGAGTGTATGGAGTCTAGGATACAACGAAGATGTCACTACAACGAGGGGGCAATTTTTGCTTCCTGCAACCAATAACACGTCGGCATTTTTAAATCAGTTATGGCAAACCACGATTCCTGATGCGACATCGCGCCAGCAAACGGTAGACAATTTCATCCGGGATTCAGGTCTACCTGCTGCGCTAGGCCAGCCAATAAACACTTTTACCAATCAGGTTTTTTTGCAACGTAGCTTGCAGGGGTCTATTGGAATCACCGGCGTGCAAAATACTATCGTGTTTAATTTATTTAATACGATGCGTGAGCCTTTATCGACCGGCGGGGTAGATGCCATTTTGAATCCAAGTCTGTTACGTAAGGTAAGGCAAACGGGTGTCAATGGCCTCTGGAACGTCCAATTTTCTCCTCGCACTAACGCTAGTTTTAGTGCCGCGTATAGTAAGGCGGAAACAATAGGTACGCCGTTAGTAGATAATATTAAAACCTTGAGGGCATCGATATCAAGGCAGTTGCAGTCAAAGTTGAAAGCGACCCTGGAGGTGCGCCATCTTCAGCATGAATCAACTCTTGTGAACGGCAATTACGAAGAAAATGCCGTCACTCTTTACCTCTTATTAGGATTTTAGCGGAGTCGAATTACAGATGTATGAGTCATATTACGGCTTAAGTGCCAAACCATTTCAGTTAAAGCCGGACCCTCGTTTCTTCTTTGGAAGTAAGGGGCATAAGCGTGCGATGGCATATCTTGAATATGGAATCTCACAAGGTGAAGGCTTTATTGTGGTTACTGGTGAGGTTGGTGCAGGTAAAACCACACTGATGCGTAATCTCTTCCGTGAAATTGAATCAAAAAACATTCTCGCAGCTCAAATTGTTAATACTCACGTTGGTGCGGATGACATTTTAAGACTGGTTGCTGCGGCATTTGGTGTTGAATACGAAGACACAAGTAAGGCGGCCTTATTAACGCGCCTGGAAAGATTTCTCAGACAATGTGATAAACAAGGTAAGCGCGCGCTCCTTGTTGTTGATGAGGCACAAAACCTGACACCTCGCGCGGTAGAAGAGTTGCGCATGCTGTCAAATTTTCAGACTGACGATAAATCATTGCTACAAACTTTCTTATTGGGGCAGCCAGAATTTCGTCGCACTATGTTAGGTGACGACATGAAGCAATTATTGCAGCGAGTAATTGCCAGTTACCATTTGGGCCCACTCGATGTATCTGAAACGCAATCGTATATTGAGCATCGGCTCAACACGGTAGGATGGAAAAATAATCCTTCTCTGAATGCAGACGCCTATTCGATGATTTTTGATTTTACTGGAGGAATTCCTCGGAAAATTAATTCTTTATGCGATCGCCTTTTCTTGATGGGCTATCTTGAGGAAATGCATGCTTTCGGTGAGCCTGAGGTAAAGCAAGTGATCGCGGATATTCGGCAAGAATTTGAGCTTCCCGCTAAAGTTGAAGAAATCGTTCAACGTCCCGATGCATCCGTCGAGTTAATGGAATTGGCATCGATTAATCTTGAAAACGTGCACAGGCTCGGAAAAATGGAACGATCCATTGTTTCAGTCATTGATGCATTGAGAAAAATGCTGCCAACCACAAAGATCAATCATATTCACGAGGATGAGAAATAATGCAGCAGTCTACAACGGCAACACATCATATTATCTGCATAGTAGGTGCCAGGCCTAATTTCATGAAAATTGCACCAATCATGATGGCGCTAAACGAATTAAAGCCGCAGTTACAAGTAAGCTTGGTGCATACCGGGCAGCACTATGATGTTGCTATGAACGAGCAATATTTTCAAGCGCTTGGTATTCCCGCTCCTGATATTAATCTAGAGGTCGGGTCCGGCAGCCACGCCGTACAAACGGCTGAAGTCATGTGCAGATTCGAAGCTGCGCTTGAAGGCAAAAATCCTACCGCCATCCTGGTTGTTGGTGACGTAAATTCAACCATCGCATGTGCTCTGGTCGCTACAAAAAAAGGAATACCAGTCATACATGTTGAGGCAGGATTGCGCAGTTTTGACCGTGCTATGCCGGAAGAAATTAACCGTGTCTTAACCGATCAAATATCCGATATATTATTCATCACTGAACCAAGTGGGAGAGATAATTTGTTGCGTGAAGGCGTTGCAGACAAACGCATACATTTTGTTGGTAACGTGATGATTGATACCTTGCGGCACAATTTGTCGAGAGCTATTCCTACAAGTAAAATCGCCAGTGATGCAGGTAGAGCAAATTTTGCTCATCAAGAGAAAACATATGCGGTTGTCACCATGCATCGGCCAGCCAATGTGGATGATGAACTGGTCCTTGCTAGCTTGATCAATACCGTCGTTGCCATTAGCGAGCAGTTGCCGGTTATCTTCCCTATGCATCCAAGAACAAAATCGATGATAGAGAAATTTGGTTTTGGTAGGTTGCTTGATACTCCTAATATCTTATTATTGCCCCCTATGGGATATCTCGAAATGCTTGGGTTAATGAAAGATGCAAAAGTGGTGTTAACTGACTCTGGCGGAATACAAGAAGAAACGACAGCCCTTGGTGTTCCTTGTATTACGCTCAGAGGTAATACGGAGCGGCCAATTACTGTTGATGAAGGTACCAATACCATTGCCGGGCAAGATGCAGAGAAGATTCTCTCAATTTTTAACGATGTCATGCAAAGTGGCGGCAAGGGTGGGCGTATTCCCCAGTATTGGGATGGCCGAGCATCAAACAGAATCGCTGATGTGATTGCCGCTGAGTTTGGCATCGCTAAATCTCAAGTGTCATAAGCGCCATGTTAGATAGCGCTAAGCAAGTTTCTCTCGCCAGACCTAGCGTCATACGTAATGCGATGACGATTGATGTTGAAGATTATTTTCAGGTGTCGGCATTTGCTGATCACATCTCTCGTGAAAGCTGGGCATCATTGCCTTGTCGAGTTGAGCGGAACATTGATTGCATCCTCGCCTTACTCAATGCGGCTGATGTAAAAGCGACTTTTTTTACCTTAGGATGGATCGCGGAACGTTATCCTGAAATGGTGAAGCGTATTGTGAACGAAGGGCACGAATTGGCTAGCCATGGCTATGGACACCTTCGCGCTTCAGACCAAACCCGGGCGGAATTTCATGATGACGTAAGCCGCAGCAAGGCCTTGCTTGAGAGCATAGGCGGGCAAGCTGTTTTGGGCTATCGCGCGCCTAGCTTCTCTATCGGCACTAATAATTTATGGGCTTTAGATGTGTTATTAGAGTCCGGATATAAATACAGTTCTAGTATTTATCCAATAAAACACGATCATTACGGCATGCCAGATGCACCAAGATTTAGTTTCTATCCAAACGGAAAAGATGGATTGCTTGAATTGCCAATAACTACGGTAAGAGTCATGCAGCGCAATTTACCTGCTGGCGGCGGGGGATATTTTCGTCTGTTTCCGTACCAACTTTCTCGATGGTTACTTAATCGTGTTAACCGTCTGGATAAACAGTCAGGGATCTTTTATTTTCACCCTTGGGAAGTTGATCCAGAGCAGCCGCGTCAGCTTGGTATTGGAATGAAAACGCGTTTTCGCCATTACGTCAACTTAACGCGGACTGAGAGTCGCCTTAAAGCATTAACTCGCGATTTCCACTGGGATCGCATGGACCGTATTTTTTTAGCGAATACATGAAATCGATTATCGACGCGTCACAAGATCGCAGTACAAGCGCGGTAAACAAAAAACCAGTTAACGTTCATCTGATGCAAGTGGATGATACTGAAAAGTGGGATGCTTTTGTTTTGAGCTGTCCAGAGGCAAGTTTTTTTCATCGTGCAGGCTGGCAGGCGGTAATAGAACGCTCGTTTGGACATAAAACATGGTTTTATTATGCCGAGACAGAAGGCCAGATTGTCGGCGTTTTGTCATTAGCAGAAATAAAAAGCGCACTATTTGGCCATTCCTTGAGTTCGCTTCCTTTTTGTGTTTATGGTGGGGTTGCCGCTAATAATGAAGATGCTCGTGCCGCGCTTAATGCCGCTGCAATTGACTTAGCAAAAAAACTCAATGTTGGTCATCTTGAGTTTCGCAATATCGAAGCAAAAAATCCAGATTGGCTTGCAAAGGATTTGTACGTCACCTTCCGAAAAGAAATTGATCCCGACGAAGAAAAAAATATGCTTGCCATTCCTCGCAAACAGCGCGCCATGGTACGTAAAGGGATTAAGCTTGGCTTGCAGAGCGAACTTGACCAGGACACGGAGAGGTTCTTCTATGCCTATTCCACGAGTGTCCATCGTTTAGGAACACCTGTTTTCTCGAAGAAATTTTTTCGGTTGTTGAAGGAAATTTTTTCCGATGATTGCGAGGTCATGACCATCGTCAAGGATGGCCGCACCATCGCCAGCGTCATGAGTTTTTATTTTAGAGACGAAGTGCTGCCTTATTACGGCGGAGGCACATCAGAGGCGCGTGACTTGGCCGGGAATGATTTTATGTACTGGGAATTAATGCGGCGTGCTTGCGTTAGAGGCTATAAAATTTTTGATTTTGGCCGTAGCAAACTCGGAACGGGCGCTTTTGATTTTAAGAAAAATTGGGGATTTGAGCCAACGCCACTTCATTACGAATACAAGCTGCATAAGTCAGCTGCAGTTCCTGACAATAATCCGCTCAACCCAAAATACCAGTTGTTTATCAAGATGTGGCAACGCATGCCGATATCTTTAGCCAACTTAATTGGCCCGCATATCGTAAAAAATTTAGGCTAGTGAGTCGATTAAAAATGGATCACCAAGCGGAACAAATGGCTGAATTGCCAAAAGAAAATCTACTGTTACTGGTACATCGTATTCCGTATCCTCCCAACAAGGGTGACAAGATACGTTCGTACCACCTGTTAAAGCATTTGGCTAAAAGTTACACGGTGCATTTAGGTACTTTCATTGATGACCAAAATGATCTTCAATATATAGAAACAGTAAAGCAGTGGTGCGCGGATAGCTATTTTGAACGTCTGAATCCGACGATCGCAAAATTGGCCAGCGTTACGGCCTTATTGGTCAATCGCCCTCTATCTTTGGATTATTACCGTAGCGCTGCGATGCAAGAATGGGTTAGTAAGACTGTCAATCAGCATTCGATTACTAAAATAGCCGTGTTTTCATCGGTCATGGCGCAATTCGTTGAGGTCTATCCAAAAACGCGCAGAGTAATTGACTTTGTTGATATTGATTCGGATAAATGGCTGCAATATGCGGGTAAAAAAGTCTGGCCCATGAGCTGGTTGTATCAACGAGAAGGGCGAACGCTTCTGGCGTACGAAAGAAAAATCGCCAGCACATGCGATGCGTCTTTATTCGTTTCTGAGGCGGAAGCAGGATTATTCAAAAAATTAGCACCAGAAAGTGCTGACAAAATTAGCTTCTTTAATAATGGGGTGGACACAGATTATTTCTCTCCAGAGATTGAACACGACAACCCTTATTCTCCTGGTGACAAAATCATCGTATTCACCGGGGCGATGGACTATTGGCCAAATGTAGATGCCGTGCAATGGTTCGTTGATGAAGTATTCCCCGAAGTACGCAAGATGCATCAAGACGCTTTATTCTATATTGTGGGATCAAGACCGTCAGAGCAGGTAATGCAATTAGGAAATCTACCTGGCGTTAAGGTAACGGGTTCGGTGCCCGATGTGCGGCCTTACCTTGCTCACGCAGATGTTTCGGTTGCCCCACTTCGGATTGCTCGTGGTATCCAAAATAAAGTACTCGAAGCGATGGCGATGGCAAAAACGGTCGTGGTGTCGCCGCAAGCACTGGAGGGTATTGATGCCACATCCGGAACTGAGTTGTTGCTAGCGCAAGATGGTAAAAAATTCGTTTCTATACTCTCAACCATATTGAGTCAAAAAAGTGCGGAGATCGGGATAGCTGCGAGGCAGAAAGTGGTATTGAGATATAACTGGGACAGTAACTTAAGAAATGTTGATGTTTTGCTACAGCCCTCTTCTGTATAATTATAAAAATAATAATGTAAATTTTCATTCTAGTAACGCAGTGAACACATAAAAAGGTCTCCACTTGATAGATTCTGGCAATCGAATAAGTAAAATTTGGAGAGTGCTCTCCGTTGTCGTGGTACTGCTTGCGCTCTTCTACTTCTATTTTGATACTGCACAGTCTATCGTTTCAATCTGGAACAGTTCAGAGACCTTCGCGCACGGATACATTATTGCGCCCATCAGTGCCTGGCTGATCTGGCAGCGCCGCGAAGCCATTGCCCGAATAGAGCTTAGACCTTACTGGCCTGCGCTGCTTTTACTTATCGCATGTGGTTTTGGCTGGTTGCTGGCGGACTTGGCCGATGTCCAGGTCGTTAAGCAGTATTCTTTTGTCGCGATGATCCCCGTTTCTATGTTGCTGATACTTGGTCTGAGAATGTCTTGGGCCATGGCCTTTCCTCTCATGTTCTTAATGTTAGCCGTACCGTTCGGCGAGGTGTTCATTGAGCCTCTGATTAACTTTACAGCTGATTTTACTGTGAGTGCTTTGCAGATGACAGGAATCCCTGTTCTGCGCGAAGGCACCACTTTTTCAATTCCGTCCGGTAACTGGTCGGTCGTAGAAGCGTGTAGCGGCGTCCGCTATCTTATTTCATCATTTACGCTTGGCTGCTTGTACGCCTATTTGACGTACAAATCGTTCACGCGGCGTGCTTTGTTTATCGTCTTTTCGATTATTGTGCCTATCGTCGCCAATGGCCTGCGTGCCTATATGATTGTGATGATTGGTCACCTCAGCAGCATGACTTTAGCCGTTGGATTTGATCATTTAATTTACGGCTGGTTATTTTTTGGGCTAGTCATGTTTCTCATGTTCTGGGTCGGTAGTTTTTGGCGTGAGCCGATCGATACTGCTGCTGCCGGCAATGAACAAATAACTTCGACGCCACAACTGGCATCGGCAACTACCTCGTCAATATTGATTGCGGCAGCTGTTACCGTTCTCTGTATTAGTTTCTGGCCTTCGTACTCAAATTACATGGGCAGAATCAGCAATAATTCTACTGTCGCCAGTCTTAACGGTTTTCATTCAGAGTGGAAAGAAGTAGCCGTCCTTTCTAATTGGACACCGGGCTTTATGCCCGCCAATGCGCAATTTGATCATGCCTACCAACGTGACACCTATACCGTAGGCATTTCGATAAAATATTACCGCAATCAAACGCATGACTCTGCGCTCATCAGTTCATCCAATCAGCTAGTTAAAAACAAAGATCCGATATGGCGTCAAACCAGCGCCACCGGGCACAGTGAGCTTATATCGGAAACGCCTATCACCGTCATCGAGAGCACGCTTCAGGATGGGTTAGGACGAAACGTTTTGGTGTGGCATTGGTTTTGGATTGACGATAGATTTACGGCCAATTCTTACATCGCAAAATTATTGCAGGCAAAAGAAAAATTCTTGATGCGCGGCGATGACGGTGCCGCCATCATTCTCTATGCCGGTTTTGCTGATAAACCAGAAGAAGCGCGTCTTGCAATGCGCCAGTTTTTAACTGAGCATAAGATTTCGCTTAATTCAGCATTATCCGACAATAAAAAACGCTAGCAGGTTATTAATGTGATGAATCAATTGCCGCTAGTAGTCCACCTGATCTATCGACTTGATTTTGGTGGACTAGAAACTTTATTGGCCGAATGTATTAACCGTATGCCAGCGGACAAATATCGTCATGCCATTGTGTGCCTGACTGATTACACTGATTTTTCAAAAAAAATTACTCGTCCTGGTGTTGACATTTTCGCTCTGAACAAAAAGCCTGGCCTTGGACTGGCAACACATGTCGCTATTTGGACATTGTTTCGGCGTATCAAGCCAAGCATACTTCACACCTACAATATCTCTGCGCTGGAATATGTAGCCGCAGCAGCGATTGCCGGTGTGCCGGTCCGTGTACATGCCGAGCATGGTCGTGATGCCAGCGACCCTGATGGCAGCAATTGGAAATATAATTCATTACGTCGTTTATTGCGCCCTTTTGTAGATCGCTTTGTTCCGGTTTCTGATGACCTCAAGCGCTGGTTTAAGGAAACAATTGGTGTTGCGGATAAAAAAAATATCCTCATCAATAACGGCGTAGATACGCAACAATTTTCTGTCGCTAAAGATAATATAGTCGCTGAACATGCAAGACATTTTCCCACAAATTGTTTTGTGGTTGGCACCGTAGGGCGTATTCAGGATGTTAAAAATCATGCAGGTTTGATTGACGCATTCATCCTTTTACGTGCGCAGTTGCCAGCGCAAAAAGAGTTCTTAAGATTAATTATTATTGGCGATGGCCCACTACTTTCTTGCCTCAGAAGTAAAGTGATTGATGGGGGGATAGCAGATGTTGTCTGGCTGCCTGGGGCAAGAAATGATATTGCCGCCCTCATGCAAACCTTTTCGGTATTTGCGATGACATCGATAGCGGAAGGCACGCCAGTCGTGGTTTTAGAGGCGATGGCCAGCGGTTTGCCGGTGATCGCAACTAAAGTGGGTGGCATGCCTGAAGTGATCATGGATAACGTCACCGGCAAGTTGGTCCCCGCGTCTGATCCGCACGCTTTTGCCTCAGTAATTTCTGAGTATGTGCTAGCGCCAGAATTAGTGACACGGCATGGAGCGGCAGGTCGTCAGCGCATCGAAAGCACCTATAGTATTGAAGCAATGCTGGACGCCTACACCAGTCTGTATGACACGCTATGTGCGGCAAAGATTTCAAAATAAATGAAAATAAATAAAAACAAATTTTAAGGAAGTGATTGCATCATGTGTGGAATCGTAGGCATGTTTGATATGAGTGGCGAGCGAGAAATAGATCGCTCCGCACTTGAACGGATGAACGAAACGCAATTTCATCGAGGCCCGGTAGAAGGTGGTTTATATAATGAGCGCGCCTTGGGTTTTGGGCATCGTCGGCTCTCGATTATTGATCTTGCCTCTGGTCAGCAACCTCTCTTCAATGAAGACCGTAGCGTGGTCGTTGTCTTCAACGGCGAAATCTACAATTTTCAATCCCTGATGCAAGAGCTTATCTCGCTCGGGCATCAATTTGCTACCCATTGCGATACCGAAGTGATCGTCCATGCGTGGGAACAATGGGGTGAAGATTGCGTACAACATTTTCGCGGCATGTTTGGTTTTACGGTCTGGGACCGCAATCAACAAACTCTATTCATGGCGCGTGATCGCTTGGGTATTAAACCGTTTTTCTACGCGGTCTTGCCGGATGGGATGTTTGCGTTTGGTTCAGAATTAAAATCATTATTATCGTTGCCAGCACTCTCGCGTGAGATTGATCCTCGCGCCGTAGAAGATTACTTTGCTTTTGGTTACGTGCCAGAACCGCGCACCATTTTCAAAAATGCCTACAAGCTAGCGCCGGGCCACATGATGACCATCAAGGTCGGCGATACGTCGGTCAGACAAAAAAAATATTGGGATGTACCGTTCACACCTAACGCGCCCGCGACCGAGCAAGCCATACAAGATGAATTGGTTGATCGTTTCAGAGAAGCCGTCAGCAGTCATCTGATTGCCGATGTGCCGCTAGGCGGTTTTCTCTCTGGCGGTGTGGATTCCAGTGCGGTAGTCGCCATGATGGCGGGTCTGAGCAATACGCCGGTCAACACCTGCTCAATCGCTTTTAACGATCCAAAATTTGACGAATCAGTATTCGCCACCCAGGTCGCCAATCAGTACAAAACCAATCACCATACAGAGACGGTCGATAAAGATGACTACGGCCTCATCGATACGCTGGCCAGTTTATATGATGAACCCTACGCTGACAGCTCGGCTATTCCTACCTACCGGGTTTGCCAGCTGGCCAGAAAGCGCGTAACCGTGGCGCTTTCGGGTGACGGCGGCGACGAAAATTTTGCCGGATACCGACGCCATCATCACGCATTAGTCACCGACCGCGTACGCTCTGCCATACCGGCGGCATTGCGCCAGCCTGTATTTGGCTTGCTCGGTAAGTACTATCCAAAAGCTGATTGGGCGCCACGCATGTTTCGCGCCAAGACAACCTTTGAAGCACTCGCCAATGATCTGGCGCCCAGCTATTTTCAGGGTGTTTCCATCATGCCTGATCGCATTCGCTCACGCTT
>JACMRF010000023.1 GCA_014376575.1 Undibacterium sp. | reverse complement strand
TGCGGTAACGGCCTCATCTTATACAGCCGGACAACATTTAACTTTTTACCAGACATTGGCCGATATAGAGCCTTGGGTCAGAAGCCAGCGACTGGCGCAGCGTGACTTTATAGGCGTGCAACACTTACTGGCGTCTTCAGCGATCCCCTTTATTTTCCCTGCTGTTCCACTTAATTGGAGCGGGCGGAGGGAGTATTGTGGTGACGGTTCAATGCGACAGTTGGCACCAATTTCTCCGGCAATTCATTTAGGCGCAAAAAAAATTTTAATTGTGGGGGCTGGGCGATTAGCAGAGCCACCCCATCAACATGTCGAAGATGCGCAATATCCTAGCCTTGCGCAAATTGCAGGCCATGCAATGTCGAGTATTTTTCTTGATAGCCTGGCAGTGGATATAGAACGGCTTATGCGAATCAATAAAACGTTATCTATGCTGCCGCCTGAAATGTTGGAAAATACGCCATTGAAACCCATTGAGATTTTAGTTATTGCACCCTCGCAAAGGCTTGATGAGATCGCGAGCCGACATATTCAAAGCCTCCCGTTGCCAGTCAGAGCCATGCTCGGTGGAATTGGAGCGACAGAATTAAGGGGCGCAGCACTAGCTTCTTATTTATTATTTGAATCTAGCTATACAAGAGAATTGATTGCCCTAGGTAAAAGAGACACATTTGATAAGCGCAAAGAAGTGTGCAGTTTTTTTAAAAAAAGTGAAATTTCATCAAAATAATTGTTTTTTAACTATTAAAGGTTGATTCGTAGGGTGCAAAACGGTACTCTATAACACTTAAATAAATTTGATGTACTAAAAATTCCGCATGAATATCAGGAAAATACTCGTTAATAAATTTCCATTTGTCATTGCACTATTACTTTTTTCATTGAGTGGCTTTGCAAGAGAATATACGCAGCTTGGCATTATTGATGCTGTATCTTTGCCTCAAGAAGGGCGAACGACACTGATGCTAATTAAGCAAGGTGGTCCGTTTCCCTACGATAAAGACGGAGCGGTATTTGGTAACTATGAAATGAAATTGCCAAAACAACAGCGTGGTTATTACCATGAATACACGGTAAAGACACCAAGAGTTAGAAATCGCGGTGCCAAACGCATTATTGCTGGTGGGCAATCGATGACTTCAGGTGAGTATTATTACACCGACGATCATTATGAAAGTTTTAAGCGAATACGCTAATAAGTAATTAATTTTTAGAATGTTGTTGACGGAGTTTTTATGACGATATTCTCAAAGGTAGAGGGAGAAATGGATTTGTTAAAAACAGTGGCGCCAAATGTTGTGCAATCGATCCGTGCTTTTCGGGTGCCTGATTTGCAAACAGAGGCAAGCAAGCTTGGTCAACATTTCTTATATGCCTATTGTTTAGATGCCAGCACCAAACAACAAGTGTTAGGGAAAATCGCAACATCATTTGGATTTCCGAAACATTTTGGCAAAAATTTTGATGGCTTGTCCGATTGCCTTACTGATCTTGTCTACCAGGCGGGTCCACAGCCTGGATTTGTCATCGTATTGGAGCAATTACCTAATACTCCAAAATTTGACAAGGAAGCGCGAGAAATTCTTCTAGATGTGTTTCGGGACGCGGCAGATTTTTGGGCTGAAAAGAAAGTGGCATTTCGCGTATTTTATTCCTTCGAATAGCCCAACATACGCTATCAGCAGAGCATGCCAACTTTAAAAGGTTGGCATTTTTATTTGGGGCTTGGACTAGTACAGCGGTACAATGCGGCCATGAAACAGATCGTAATATTAATTTCTGGACGCGGAAGCAATATGCAAGCCATAGCTCTTGCCGCTAAAGAACAACATTGGCCAGCGCAAATTGCAGCAGTAATAAGCAACAGGGCGGATGCAGTAGGCCTTGAATATGCAGCCACTCTTGGCATACCCACTGTGAAGGTGATCAACAAAAACTTTGCCACACGCGAGGCATTCGACGCAGCACTGCAAATGGAGATAGATCGTTATTCGCCTGATTTAGTGGTGCTAGCTGGTTTTATGCGTATTCTGACAACGCAGTTTGTGGAGCATTATGCGGGCAGAATGATTAATATTCATCCGTCATTGTTACCTAGTTTTACTGGTTTAGCAACGCATAAACAAGCTCTTGATGCAGGCGTTAAAGTTCATGGCGTAACTGTTCATTTCGTTACTCCAGAGCTTGATCATGGCCCGATCATTGATCAAGCTGTCGTACGAGTGCTTGCCAATGACACAGAGGAAAATTTGGCCGCAAAACTGTTGCCACTTGAGCATTTTATTTATCCGCGAGCAGTGCGTTGGTTTGTTGAGGACAGACTGGTTGTTAAAGGTAATTGCGTACATGTTGATGCTGATTTAACAGATATTTTAAAGAAATAAATAGGAATAAAGATGAGATTACCTCCCGCAATCATTGGCCATGCCGAAGAAGTTTTACGCGAAATATTACGCTTCACAGGCCCCGCTGACGGCACGCTTTCACGTTACTTTAGAGAGCATCCACGTTTAGGTGGACGAGAAAGAGGTGTGATTGCTGAAGCTATTTACGGGTTGTTGCGCAATAAAAGCGTCTATACGAGCTTCTCAGAATCAGGCACCGGTTCTGCAATGCGTCGAATTACTTTATTAGGGTTGGCTGATGCTGTTGGGGTAGACTCTCTCGGCGGCTTGAGCGACGAAGAAACAATTTGGCTCAACAGGGTCATGCAGATTGATCGCTCGCACTTGCCAGTTGCGATGAAATCAAATATGCCTAGTTGGTTATGGCAGAAATTGTCACAAAGGTTTGGTGAAGATGAAGCTCTACAACTTGCCGAGGCTCTCAATACGCCTGCCGCGTTAGACTTGAGGGTAAATACCTTGAAGGGTAATAGGGCAGACGTTGTCAGTACTCTGGCGCTCGCACCAATTATTGCTGAGCCAACCCCTTATTCAGCAAATGGTTTGCGGATCAAGAAAAAACCATCCATTCAAAATCTTCCTTTGTTTAAGGACGGAACAATAGAAGTGCAGGATGAAGGTAGTCAACTTCTGGCGCAACTGGTCGGTGCAAAGCGTGGCGAAATGGTAGCGGATTTTTGTGCTGGTGCGGGTGGGAAAACGCTAGCGCTCGGTGCTTTTATGCGGAATACCGGGCGTCTCTATGCGTTCGATATTTCAGAAAAACGATTGGCTCGATTGAAGCCCCGTTTGGCGCGAAGCGGATTGTCGAACGTTCATCCAGTGCTCATTGCTCACGAGAGAGACTCCAAAATTAAGCGTTTGGCTGGTAAGCTTGATCGCGTATTAGTTGATGCTCCATGCAGTGGCTTAGGGACTCTCAGACGTAATCCTGACGTAAAATGGCGTCAGACAGAAACCGGAATTGCTGAGTTAAACGTCAAGCAAATTGCAATTTTAGATAGCGCTGCCAGACTGTTAAAAGGGGGCGGACGACTAGTTTATGCAACTTGCAGCATGCTTGAAGAAGAGAACGAGAACATTGTTAAAGCCTTTTTAGCCGCCCATACAGATTTCACTCTAATTCCTGTGTCACAGGTACTGGCCGAGCAAAAGGTAGATCTGGAAATGGGAGACTATCTCAAACTTTTGCCGCACCTGCACCATACCGATGGTTTCTTTGCCGCGATTATGCAGCGAAATAATGTGGCAACTGAAATTGTCGTTACTTTAGCAACCTGATTAGGCTGCAATTGAACCTAATTTATGAGCGTTCCATTATTAGAGAGTTTGGTTTTAAACTTGGTAGATGACTTTCAGGAGTCCAGTTTTCTTTGGCAAATTGGTGCCGTGGTTATTTGCTTTGCTCTAGCGTGGATTGTTTCTCAGTTCCTCAGGAAATTGTTCCGGCATATTGATCCATTATCGGATTCAGTAAAATCAAGTGTAGAAAGTTTTTCAAGAGTGCTGCTACCCACTCTTTCCTTACTATTTCTTATCATTGCCAGAGCGATGCTGGGAAAATGGCAGCATACGAATTTGTTGAGTTTGCTTTTTCCCATTGTTGGTTCGTTTGCCTTAATTCGATTTGGTTTTTATGTTGTGCGGCGCACTTTTGCTCGTGAAGGGAAAATTGGGGATTTTCTTGGTATTTTCGAAAAGTTGTTTGCTGGCTTGGTAATGCTTGGGGTAATGCTATATTTTACTGGATTGTGGCAAGAGCTCTTCTCCTCGTTAGAAGAAACTGTTATTCCTTTTGGCCGCAATAAAATCTCCCTGTTGGAGATATTGCAGATATTCGTTTCTATCACCGTCACTTTAATTGTAGCAATGTGGGCAAGCGCTGCAATTGAAGCTCGCCTTATGTTGTTACCGAGTATGCATTCTTCTCTCAAAGTGGTTTTTTCGAGATTGGGAAGAGCGGCTCTAATTTTGCTCGCCATTTTGATGAGCTTATCAATCGTCGGTATCGATTTAACTGTCTTATCAGTTTTTGGCGGTGCTTTAGGTGTTGGCCTAGGTTTTGGATTGCAAAAGATCACTAGTAGCTACATATCAGGTTTTATCATCTTACTTGACGGCAGCATGTCGATTGGTGATTTAATTTCAGTAGATAAATTCAATGGTGAAATTACCAATATCAAGACTCGCTATACTGTTTTGAAAGGAATGGATGGCGGGGAGTCGATTATTCCAAATGAAATGCTGGTTTCTAATCCGGTACAAAATTACTCGTTGACTGACCGTTCTGTTGTTATGACAACAGATTTAACGGTTGCTTACAAGACGAACTTAGACATGTTACTACCGCTGTTAGCGCAAGCTGCTGCGAGTGTCGAGCGAGTTTCAAAGGCTAAATTCCCCTCGACATATTTGATGAAATTTGGTGTGGATGGACTAGATTTGCGAGTGGCGTTTTGGATCGCAGATCCAGAAAATGGCAAAATAAATGTTTTGTCTGAAGTAAATCAGGCAATATGGGGTGTGTTGCAATCGAGCAAGACTGAATTACCTTACCCGCAGCGTGTCATCACAATGAATGATGCTTCCGGTAAAGCCTTAGACCTTCATTAGAAAAAACGGTAAAATACGAACGCAGGTAACAAAATTTTTAGCTTATTTTCTTTAAAATAAGCGCCAATTATGCAATTAACCACGGAGTAAATGTTATTTTGATCACTTTTCTCAATGCATTAATCGATTTTCTTTCAAATGGTGTAACTCGCGCGAATGGATGGCAGGTCTTCGCTTTTACAATGGCGGTTACTCACATCACTATTGCGAGCGTGACTATTTTTTTGCATCGTTGTCAGGCACATCGCGCACTTGAATTACATGCCATACCGAGTCATTTTTTTCGTTTTTGGTTATGGTTAACCACCGGACAAGTGACAAAAGAATGGGCTGCAATTCATCGTAAACATCATGCCAAATGCGACACAGAAGAAGATCCTCATAGCCCGGTAACGCGCGGTATCAAGAAGGTCTTGTTCCAAGGCGCCGAGCTATACCGTGCAGAATCTAAAAATTTGGAGACCATGCGAAAATATGGACACGGTACTCCGGATGATTGGATGGAGCGCAATGTGTATACTCGATTCAGTTGGCAAGGCATTGTCTTAATGCTTGTTATTGATCTATTTCTATTTGGTATCGTTGGAGTGAGTGTTTGGGCAGTGCAAATGATGTGGATTCCTGTTACTGCAGCTGGAATTATTAATGGTATTGGACACTATTGGGGTTATAGAAATTATGATTGTGCAGATGCATCAACAAATATTTTTCCTTTAGGTATTTTAATAGGCGGAGAGGAATTGCATAACAATCATCATACTTTCGGTACCTCTGCGAAGCTTTCATCGAAATGGTATGAATTTGACATTGGTTGGTTTTACATTCGGTCTCTCGAAATTGTGGGTTTGGCCAATGTGAAAAAAATTGCTCCAGAGCCAAAATTTTCAAAAGAAAAAATTATCATTGATCTCGACACGCTGCAAGCGGTAATTGCAAATAGGTATGACGTAATGGCAAAATATACAAAATCTTTACGTTGCGCTTGGCGTAGTGAGGTTGTTCAGTTGCGAGTCAAATCACAGTTTGAAGAAGGATTTTTGCGAGCTGCAAAGAAACTTTTGCAGAGAGAGCCTACTAAGTTGGAAGCTCCTCAAAAACAGCAATTGTCCGAATTGCTCGCACATAGCAGCGCACTAAAAACAATGCATGAAATGCGCGTTGAACTGGGATTGATTTGGGAGCGTTCAACTTTCAGTCGCGAACAACTAGTTTGTCAATTGCAAGACTGGTGCATTCGTGCAGAGGCATCGGGAATTCAGACTTTGCATGATTTTTCGCGAAGACTCCGTAGTTACGCTTAATGACTATTAAATATACTTGATAAAAATGGCGCTCTTAAAAAGCGCCATTTTTGTTTTAATAGTGGTACTAGAAAAAATAGTAGAAAGAAGCAACAAAAAAACCCTGCTAAAAAACAGGGTTTTTATAAGAAATAAATTTTATTTAATCTTAGTTTCTTTGTAAATTACATGCTTGCGAGCCTTGGGATCAAACTTCATGATCTCCATTTTTTCAGGCATCGTTCGCTTGTTTTTTGATGTGGTATAGAAATGACCTGTACCAGCAGTCGATTCCAGTTTGATTTTGTCGCGACCAGATTTAGCCATGATATTTTCCTAACAGTGATTTTCGCTTAAACTTTTTCGCCGCGAGCACGCATATCAACTAAAACGGCATCGATACCGATTTTGTCAACAATGCGCAAGCCTGCGTTAGATAGACGCAGGGAAACCCAACGGTTTTCTGATTCTACGAAAAATCGACGATTTTGCAGATTAGGCAAAAAGCGACGTTTTGTTTTGTTGTTCGCATGGGACACATTGTTGCCAACCATTGGCCCCTTCCCAGTAACTTGGCATACACGCGCCATGTTTCACTCCTTGATATGTTTCCGAAATTGGAAAAAAGCTAGTATAACGAAAATATCATGAATTATCAACGACTTGCGAAAAACAATTGTGTCTTTTTTATTTAACTTATTTAACAATTTAATCGTCTTATATTTGACCATGTTCCGCAAACGAATAAACATTCGGATTTGCTACAATGAAATGATCGAGAACGCGAACATCTACAAGTGCCAATGCGTGCTTAAGCGTTTGGGTAAGGGACAAATCAGCTTGGCTAGGCTCACAAGATCCGGAGGGATGGTTATGTGCCAATATAACACTAGCCGCGTTATGACAAAGTGCCGCTTTGACTACCTCTCTTGGGTATACACTCGCATGGTTCAGTGTTCCACGAAATAGTTCTTCTGACTTAATTAGTCGATTTTTTATATCTAAAAATAACACCGCAAAAGATTCGTATGGTTTATTTCCGATTAAAAGTTGCAGATAATTTTTGACAGAATCCGGAGAGGAGAGAGGTTCATTTGTCTTCAGTTCCTCTGAAATAGAACGCTGTGCAAGTTCTAGCACAGCATGTAATTGAGCATATTTTGCAGTGCCTAAGCCGTGTATGGAAGAAAAATCTTTTAGATTGGCAGTGAACATGGAAGTCAGTGATCCGAAGTGGCTAAGCATGTCGCGACCAAGATCGACAGCGCTTTTTCCTTTGACGCCAATACGCAAAAACACCGCAAGTAATTCAGCATCCGACAACGCAGCCGCGCCATACTTAATTAATCTTTCTCTAGGGCGCTGATCTTCTGGCCAGTCGTTTATTGCCATAAAATATTCCTTGAGGATTCTATAAAGCAGAGAAGGGGACGATCTTGAGGCGCTAGCTGGCTTACAATATCAACTTAATCGATTATTGGCTGAATTATGTCTTATTTATCAACACCTGTCGTCACTCCTGATGCTTATTTGACTTTGCATTATCGACTTTCTAATTTGAATGGCGAAGATATTATCAGTACTTTTAATGATAGCCCCGCTACGTTACAGATGGGCCAAGGTCAGCTCGCCCCTGGGATAGAAGCTGCACTATTGGGTTTGCAGGAAGGATCAGAAACAAGGCAGGAGTTATTGCCAGAAAATGCTTTCGGGCAACGCAATCCAGATTTGATACAGCGCGTTTCCCTTGCGACACTGGAGAAAAATTCTGCTTTTGGCGAACAATATGCAATTGGTGATCTAGTCGATTTTTCTGCGCCATCCGGTGGTAAATTTGCCGGAATCCTAAAAGCAATTGATGAAACCGGCGCGTTGTTTGACTTTAATCACCCATTGGCCGGGCAAAAGCTGGTACTTGAGGCGAAAATCATTGGTATTTTGTAGGGGTAATATGAATAAAGAAATTTTACTCGCTCAGCCAAGAGGGTTTTGTGCTGGAGTTGATCGTGCAATTGAGATCGTGGAACGCGCCTTACAACAGTTTGGTGCTCCAATCTATGTACGCCATGAGATTGTACATAATGCTTATGTTGTTAATGATTTAAAGCAAAAAGGTGCAATTTTTATTGAGGAGTTAGACGATGTGCCGCCTGGAAATACAGTGATTTTTTCAGCACATGGCGTTTCGCAAGCGGTACGAGACGATGCTGAATTGCGAGGCCTGACAATCTTTGATGCTACCTGTCCACTAGTCACGAAAGTTCATATGGAAGTCGCGAAAATGCGACGAGAAGGACGTGAAATTATTATGATTGGACATCACGGACATCCAGAGGTTGAGGGCACGATGGGGCAAAGTAAAGGAGGTATGTATTTGGTTGAAACAGTTGATGATGTGCAAAAACTTCAAGTAACAGCGCCAAATCTTTTAGCCTACGTTACTCAAACTACTTTGTCTGTTGACGATACGCTAGACATCATTGCTTCCTTGAAACAAAAATTTCCCAATATTCGAGAGCCAAAAAAAGGCGACATTTGTTATGCAACGACTAATCGCCAAGAGGCTGTCAAATTTATGGCACCAAAAGTTGACTTGGTCATTGTAGTCGGGAGTGCAAACAGTTCAAACTCAAATCGATTAAGAGAGGTCGCTCAAAAAATGGGTACTGCGTCCTTTATGGTTGATAATGCTGAGCAGATTAGCCAAGACTGGATTGTCAATTGCAAACGAATTGGCGTCACGGCGGGTGCGTCAGCTCCTGAAATACTGGTAATACAAGTAATTGAGCGGCTCAAAGAGCTTGGTGTGAAGAGTGTCAGAATACTCGAGGGGGCGGAGGAAAGTGTAACGTTTCCTTTGCCTAAGGGATTGACGGGCGTGAATGTGGCAAAGCACTTAAAGCAATAAGATTGGTACTGTTATGTTTGGTTTTTTACTAATAATCGGAAGGACTGTTTAGCTTAGTTAAATCTTAAGCTATGAATGCCGCGCTTGTCGTATAAATTTACTCAATTTCAACGCAACTATTAATAATATGGTGGTCTGAATGTGGTTAAAAAACATCACATAAATAATGCAACCAATAGCAACTTGTAATGACATGAAGAAATTTTATTTGTAGCGTTGCATTGGTTAAACGAAGAAAATCGTCTTTTACTATACGACCTAAATCTTCGCATTTGTTGCTAGTTTTGTCCTGTCTGCGGTTAATACGTATTTATTGCTCTTTTAAAAGCTGTCACGATTTGGCCGCTCTGTAGTTCGTATTTTTTAAACTTTTATTTGATTGATGGTGGTTATGCTTGCAGTAACTGCCCACCTTCTTTAAAGTCCGTCGGCGTGATCATTTTCTTCCTTTGTCGGACTTTGGATTCTGGCATATTTTGAATTTCGGCGGCACTCCAGCAAATAGGGTGCCGTTTTTGCTATGTGAAATATTTTTTGAAAGAAGATCTACATTTCGCATCATCTTGTAAAAAATTGTTTCGTTTATAGAAAGAAAAGCAGCATGGATACTTTCATTCAGCAAATTATTAATGGCTTGGTACTTGGCAGTATGTATGCCTTGGTTGCCCTGGGCTACACCATGGTTTATGGTGTTTTAAATCTGATCAACTTCGCACACGGTGACGTGTTAATGATTGGGGCGATGGCTGGTTTGAGTATTTTGAAGTTGCTTCAAGTGATCGCACCTGACTTGCCAGGTATTGTTAAATTAATCATTGCAATTCTGGGTGCGATACCCGTCTGCATTGGCGTTAATGTTTTGATTGAACGCGTTGCCTATAGGCGATTGAGAAATGCACCGCGTCTTGCGCCACTCATTACTGCGATTGGAGTTTCAATTTTAGTTCAAACCTTTGCGATGATGATCTGGGGTCGCAGCCCGATTTCATTTCCTCCGATCATGCCATCAACCCCGGTGAATATCGGAGGTGCGGTAATTTCACAAACACAAATTCTTCTTTTAGTACTCGCGACGATGGCAATGGTCGGTTTAGTATTGTTAGTTGAGAAAACTAAAATGGGCCGCGCTATGCGTGCTACTGCTGAAAATCCACGTGTGGCTGGATTGATGGGCGTTGATTCAAATAAGGTCATCGTCGCTACGTTTGCAATCGGTGCCGCGTTGGCCGCTATTGCCGGTGTGATGTGGGCTGCAAACTACTCTTCGGCACAATTTGCGATGGGCTTTGTACCTGGATTAAAAGCTTTTTCCGCGGCTGTTCTTGGTGGCATCGGGAATATTTATGGTGCCATGGTGGGAGGTATTATTTTAGGCTTGATTGAAAGTTTGGGTGCTGGATACATTGGTGATTTGACTGGTGGTCTTTTAGGCAGTCAGTACCAGGACATTTTTGCATTCATCGTATTAATTATTGTATTGACACTGCGTCCATCCGGCATCATGGGTGAACGTGTTGCCGATCGCGCTTAAGGAGAAAATTCATGTCGAATCTATTTGATATAAAAAGTAATCCTTCTAAAGCATATACGAGCTTCGCCATCCTTGCTGTCTTGCTCGTCTTATTTCCATTTGTCGCTGCTAATTTTGGTAATTCCTGGGTACGTATTATTGACTTTGCTTTGCTATATATTATGTTGGCGCTGGGTCTGAATATTGTGGTTGGTTTTGCTGGATTACTTGATCTTGGCTACATCGCGTTTTACGCTGTCGGCGCTTATTTGGCGGCACTTTTTGGTTCTCAACAATTTGCTGTGGTGCTGGAATCATTCGTCAATAATTATCCCGCGTTAGGTAATTTTTTAGTCATGGTTTTTGGCCCTGAAATAACGCAAAATGGTATTCATCTTTCAGTGTGGCTGATTGTGCCGATGGCAGCTGCGACTGCAGGGTTGTTTGGTGCGCTATTAGGGGCGCCGACGCTTAAATTACGTGGAGACTATTTGGCGATCGTCACTTTAGGTTTTGGCGAGATTATTCGTATTTTTATGAATAATTTGAATTCACCAATTAATTTCACGAATGGCCCTCAAGGTATCAATATGATCGATCCGGTAAGGATCTTTGGTTTGTCTTTAGCTGGCGAAGCTGGTTCTAATGCAACCGTTCATATTGGAAGTTTCAGCATGCCCTCTGTTAACGCTTATTATTTCTTGTTTTTAAGTTTATGTATCGCGATCGTCATTGTCTCTATTCGTTTGCAGCATTCTCGTTTGGGACGTGCATGGGTCGCCATTCGAGAAGATGAAATAGCGGCAAAGGCCATGGGCATTAATACCAGAAATATGAAGCTGCTTGCCTTTTCTATGGGCGCGTCGTTTGGTGGCGTTTCTGGCGCTATGTTTGCATCATTTCAAGGCTTCGTTTCGCCTGAATCTTTTTCTTTGATGGAGTCGATCGTTATTCTTGCAATGGTAGTGCTAGGAGGAATTGGGCATATCCCGGGTGTTATTCTAGGTGCTGTCTTGCTTGCAGCCTTACCTGAGGTATTGCGCCATGTAGTTGAACCAGTACAAAATCTCTTGTTTGGAAAAATTTGGATTGAAGCGGAAGTCTTGCGTCAATTATTGTACGGCTTTGCGATGGTTGCCATTATGCTCAATCGTCCTTCAGGTTTGTGGCCAGCGCCAAAACATGAAGATAGGATTGCTAATAAAAACGAAGCTGCGGCCTAAGGAATTCCGACATGACTGAACAGACTATTCTAAAAATTGAAGGTGCCAACAAACGTTTTGGCGGCTTGCAAGCTTTATCTAATGTTGGTATTACTATTAAAAGAGGACAGATTTACGGGTTGATTGGCCCGAATGGTGCCGGTAAGACTACTTTTTTCAATGTAATCACTGGCTTGTACCAACCTGATACAGGAACCTTCGAACTTGATGGCGCTCCCTATTCGCCCTCTGCTCCACATGAAGTCGCAAAGGCTGGAATTGCACGGACTTTCCAGAATATTCGTCTTTTCGGCGAAATGACAGCATTGGAAAACGTGATGGTTGGAAGGCATATTCGGACACGTCAAGGCGTGTTTGGAGCGATTTTTAGGCACTCCGCAGCACGTAAAGAAGAAGCGGAAATCCGCATTCGTGCTCAAGAGTTACTTGATTTTGTTGGGATTGGGCAGTTTGCAGACCGTACTTCCAAATTTTTGTCATACGGTGATCAACGTAGACTTGAGATAGCTCGTGCCTTAGCAACCGATCCCAAATTGCTCGCGTTGGATGAGCCTGCTGCAGGGATGAACGCAACCGAAAAACTTGCATTACGAGAGCTTTTGGTCAAAATCAAAATGGAAGGTAAAACAATTTTGCTCATTGAACATGATGTTAAGTTAATGATGGGTTTGTGTGATCGAATGACTGTACTTGATTATGGCAAGCCAATTGCCGAAGGATTGCCTGCTGAAATTCAGAAAAATCCTGCGGTAATTGAGGCATATTTGGGAGGTGGCCATTAATGGTTGAGAATGTATTGAAGGTTAGTGGTCTCAAGGTTGCCTACGGAGGCATCAAAGCCGTAAAGGGAATTGATCTTGACGTTAACAAAGGTGAGTTGATTACCTTGATCGGCGCAAATGGCGCTGGAAAAACGACCACACTTAAAGCGATTACTGGCACCTTGCCTAGTTGCAGCGTAGACGGTGATATTGTTTATAAAGGTAAGTCAATTCGGAGTGCAACTTCGTATCAATTGGTCAATGAAAATCTAGCGATGGTTCCTGAAGGGCGTGGTGTTTTCACGCGTATGACGATTCATGAAAACTTAATGATGGGTGCCTACACGCGAAATGATAAGGCGGGTGTCAACCTTGATATCGAAAAATGGTTTTCTGTTTTTCCTCGTTTGAAAGAGCGAGCCGCACAATTAGCGGGAACCTTGTCTGGTGGTGAACAACAAATGCTCGCCATGGCCCGTGCTCTGATGAGTCACCCTAATTTGTTGCTGCTTGATGAGCCATCAATGGGATTATCTCCAATCATGGTGGAGAAAATCTTTGAGGTCATTCGTAACGTCTCAGCGCAAGGCGTAACTATCTTGCTAGTTGAGCAAAATGCCAAACTTGCGCTACAGGCGGCACACCGAGCTTATGTGATGGATTCTGGGCTAATTACGATGAGCGGAAACGCAAAAGATATGCTAAATGATCCTAAGGTGCAGGCAGCTTACCTTGGCGAGGGCTGACGAGCGAAAAAACTGGTTTAACATAAAAAATGCCCCAAATTTTCGGGGCATTTTTTATGAACAGGAGGAAAAGATTTACTTCTTGGCAGTCGCTCGTGGCGTTGCTTTAGCTGTTGCTTGCGTGATTTGATTTACCGCTGTATTGACGTTTGTTCCAATCGTTTCAACCGCTTGCTTTGTCGTTTTAGTCAATTGATCGTAGCCGGCATTTGCATGGCCGATTGCCGTCTTGATAAATTCAACAACGGTTTCAGAACCGGCCGGTGCATTTTTAGATACTTCTTCAAATAGTGTCATCACCTTGCGATTAGTTTCTGCGATTTGAGTTTCTGCAGCTTCAGTAAATTCTGCTTGTGTGCTCGATGCGATTGTTGCTAAATGACGGCCGTAGGCTAACGCTTTTTCTGCTGACGGCTGTACTTGAGCCGTTGATAAACTAAAAAATTCTTGAGGGTCTTTTGCAGAAAACAATTGTTTTGTTGCTGCAGTTGATTCTTCTAGTGAAGTTTTAACGACAGTGAGGTTTAATCCAACAAATTTTTCTACGCTTTCAAATGCTTTGCCTGTGAGTGCAGTCATCAATGCAAGTTGAGTATCAAAATTTGCTTTTGTTGCTGCGGAAAATTGTTCAGGTACAGTAAACATGGATTTCTCCTAAATGGAAGATGTGACAGAAAAACAGAAATGAAAATAAAATTGTGCACTGCAATAAGTCTATTCTATTTGTTAAATCGACTAAGTCAAGGAGATTTTGTGCGCTGCAACCACATTGATTTATTTTTGTTCAATCAATTATTGCGAAGAAATAAAAAAATGTCACTCGCCTTAAATTGCCCTCGCCATTTCTGATTATCTACGTTATTTATGACGTCCGAATGAAATTGGACGCTTATACTAGACTCAAAAAAAGTTGGATTTATCTGCCGACTCACGAGTGATGAGCGAGACTTAGTTCTTAGATGCAATAAAAACAGGCGAAAAGACATGAGTATTGAGGCTAAACAACGTAGTGATTTCCAGTATTTTCACGCGATTCAAACTCGCTGGATGGATAATGATGCTTACGGGCATGTTAATAATGTCATTTATTACAGTTGGTTTGATACCGTCGTCAATCAGTTTTTGATTATAAATGGTGCATTGAACATCGCCGTTAGTCCGACCATTGGATTGGTGATAGAGACACACTGTAACTATCTTGCGTCGGTGTCGTTTCCAGATATCATCACTGCAGGTGTTTGCGTAAGTAAGTTGGGTAATTCTAGCGTACGTTACGAATTAGGTATTTTTAGGAATGATGAGGATTTTGCCTCTGCGCAAGGGCATTTTGTGCACGTCTATGTTGATCGTGAAAGCCGCAGACCTGCCCCTATCCCTGTTGAAACGCGTCATTTATTACAAACAATTCAATCAAAATAATCATGATAGAAACCAAAAATCAGCAAATAGTTGATGAAATAATCAATTCCAGACGTTCTATTCGCGCTTTTCTGCCAAAGGCAGTGAATCAAGACGATGTGAGGGAAATATTACAAGTTTCTGTTCGGGCTCCGTCGGGAAGCAATACACAACCTTGGAAGGTTTATGTTCTTACAGGCAATAAACTCCAGCAATTAATTACCTCAGTACTTGCTGCACATAATGATTTGGATGTTTCGAAAACGCATACCGAACAATATAACTATTACCCGGTTAAGTGGATTGCTCCCTACGTAGACCGGCGTCGAAAAATAGGTTGGGATTTGTATTCTTTGCTAGGACTAGGACGAGAAAATAAAACTGGCATGCATGCGCAGCATGGCCGTAACTTTGCTTTTTTTGATGCGCCTGTCGGTTTGATTTTTACGATTGATCGGGTGATGGAGCAGGGGTCGTGGTTGGATTATGGAATGTTTTTACAAAACATTATGCTTGCATCGCGCGCCCGAGGTTTGGATACCTGTCCTCAAGCGGCATTCACGCAGTATCACAAAATAATTGCGGACGTATTAGAGTTGCCCGACAATGAGATGCTGGTGTGCGGTATGTCGCTTGGTTATGCTGACATGAGTAAAATTGAAAATACATTAACCACTGAACGTGAGGATGTTGATCACTTCGTTAAATTCTTTACTTAAATTAAATTAAAATAAATAAAACAATATTTTCGTTCAAGTGTTTGAGCTAAGTCTTTAATTTTCTTGCGATTTTTTAAAATTTTGCTACACTACATTGAATAATCTAACATTTGCTAGGGAGCAAAGATGGTGAAATTTTTCCGTCACGTACTATGTGGTTTTGCCATCGTTATTTTGCCGGCAACGCTAGTGCTTGCTTCAGCCAGCGAGGTGGTAAATCACCACGCAAAAAAACGTATTATTCACAAAAAAATCGTTGTTAAGTCTGCCTCTGCGACTTACGTCAAGCGTACGATTATTGTCCATGGCAAACGTCGTGTTATTACCGAGCGAGTCGCTTTCGTTCCTGCATTGATTGAAAAGCCAACTGCAGGCGACATAGCCGGTTTGAAGCACACCCAAGATCCGTTGTCGTTGCAGTCAAACGTTGCTTTTGTCGTAGATCAGGCCAGCTCCAAAGTTCTCTTCGAAAAAAATTCAAACGTTTCTCTACCAATCGCTTCGATTACCAAACTGATGACCAGCTTGGTCGTTGTGGAATCCAATCCTGACATGAGCGAAATCATCGAGATAACGACAGATGATCTCGATAAGGAAAAAAGCACCGGTTCAAGATTAAATATGGGCGCAAAATTGTCTCGTGCAGATATGTTGCACATTGCGTTGATGAGTTCTGAGAACCGTGCTGCGTCAGCTCTCGGTAGAAGTTATGTGGGTGGGTTGCCTGCTTTTGTTGCCGCCATGAACGCCAAGGCTGCAGAACTTGGTATGACGGATACCCACTATGTTGATTCCACTGGGCTTTCTAGCCGTAACGTTGCCAGCGCACGTGATTTGGTTAAATTAATTGATGCCGCTTATCAGCATCCGGTGATCCGTGAATATTCAACTGACTCAAAATATATTGTGAATCCTAGTGGGAGGCCTTTGCAATACTCCACAACCAATAGATTGGTCGTCAATCCAGGTTGGGATATTGGCCTGCAGAAAACAGGATATATTGCGGAAGCTGGGCGCTGTCTGGTCATGCGGGCAATGATAGAAGGGCGCGCGATTGTGATGGTGTTTCTTGATTCTAAGGGAAAATACTCCCGTCTCGCTGATGCCGGGCGTATCAGAAAGTGGCTTGAGACAGTTAAACCTCAAGCCTGAGATGATGAAGACGGTTTGGTCAAATACCTAAAATAGTGTTTCCCAAAGTGTTTGTGTAGCCAGCAATTCGCTGGCTATTTTTTCGTGTAGAACGCGCGCTCTTTCTTCTCCTTGTAAACGTATGTTGTGTTGTAACTTGCGAAACAGACGATAAGCATTCGCCGTATTTTTAGCCAGTTGCATGTCAATTAGTCCTAGTTCGCCGCAACGCTTGAGTAGGGCGATATTGCCTATGTTGGCGGTCAGCTCTGCAAATTGACGAGCGTGTAATAAGATCAAAAATTGCACCATAAATTCAATATCAATCATTCCTCCGGTATCGTGTTTTAGATCAAATAAGTCGGTGCGGTTGGGATGGGCATCGCGCATTTTTTTACGCATGCTGAGTACTTCTTCAGTAAGGTTTTTTTTGTCTCTTTCCAGACGCAAAATCCGTTCGCGTAGTTGATTGAACTGTTCACCAATGTCCGGAGTGCCTGCGCAGAAACGCGCTCTGGTGAGTGCCTGATGCTCCCATAGCCAGGCGGATTTTTCTTGATAGCGAACGAAGGATGCGATGGATGACACCATCAGACCGCTTGCTCCATCCGGCCTTAATGCAATATCGATGTCAAATAAAATGCCGGCGGGGGTGTGTGACGTCATCCAGGTAATAAACCGTTGCGCCAGTTTGGCATACAGACCGGGCGCTTCCTGACTATCATCATCGTATAAGAAAATGACATCGAGGTCTGATGCATAACCCAATTCTTTTCCGCCTAATTTGCCGTAGGCGATCACCGCAAATTTTGGTTTTTCGCAATGTCTGTTCGCAATGGTTTCCCACGCGGCTTGCAGGGTCGCTGCAACCATGATGTCTGCCAATTGTGATAAGGCATCTGCAAGGTGTTCTACGCTAAGATTGCCTTCCAGATCTTGCGCCAGCAGACGGAACAGCAGCGCATGATGCATCTCTCGTAAGGTATCCATTTGACGCTCTGTGTCGCCAACATTGTGCGCCAGCTGCTGTTGTAATTCTTGAGTAAAACTGTTCCAATCCGGCGCTTGATGCAAGACTGATTCGTCCAATAATTCATCGAGAAGAATAGGGTGCCGAGTGAGAAATTTCGCTGCCCAGTCACTCGCACTCATCATTCTGATCACACGGTCTAGTGCGTGAGGAAATTCTGTCAGTAGTGATAGGTAAGCGGATCGTCTGGCAATTGCCTCCATGAAATCGAGCAAACGTTGCAAGGTGTGAACATGATCAGTACTTTGTTTGGCTATTTTGCTGAGCGCGTTATTGATGAGCGTGGCTAATTTGTTTCGGCTCGCCTCTGATAGGGATTGCATTCTGGCTGACTGCCAGGTATTGATGAGTCTTTTTGCGGCTTCTGGTGCATCTTGAAAACCGAGCGAGACTAAATTTGCCGTGATAATGTCATCGCCGCCTTGATCAGATAAGGTGGCTGTCGTCATTTGATTTGTATCCACCTCGTTCTTTTCCTTGAAAATGGCATCAAATTGTTCTGCAACGAATTGTCGATGAGGCGCAAGTTGCGATAGTAGTTCTGCTGTTGTCGCGCAATTCATCATTTGCGCGATGATATGTTGATCTTCTTCTTTCGCAGGAAAAGTGTGCGTTTGCGCATCGTCTAAATACTGTAAGCGATGCTCAAGGTTACGCAAAAAGTTGTATGAGTCGAGTAATTTTTCGACAATTTTTGATTCCAGTATTCCTTTCTCCGCTAGCGTGCTCAGTATGCTGCGTGTCGAGCGGTGGCGTAATGACGGTTCACGGCCGCCGCGGATTAATTGAAATACCTGACTTAAAAATTCAATTTCGCGTATTCCACCGCGACCGAGTTTTACATTGTTGCTACGCTCAGGATGGCGGGTTTCCCGGCGAATCACTTCTGCACGAATCTGCGCGTGCATGGAACGTAGTGAGTCGATCACACCAAAATCGAGATAACGGCGATAAACAAAAGGTTGGATGATTTTTTCGAGCACGTCGATTTGTTCTTTGATGCCAGTCACAGCGCGTGCCTTCACCCAGGCGTAACGCTCCCATTCTCTACCTTGAATCAGGAAGTACTCTTCAACCATGGCAAAACTGGCCACCAGTGGCCCGGATGTTCCATTGGGCCGTAGTGCCATATCGACGCGAAACGTAAAGCCGTCTTCAGTAATTTCAGAGATGGCCGCAATCAGTTTTTTTCCTAAGCGACTGAAGAATTCATGGTTGGATAAACTACGCTGATCTTCTTGCTCTGCGCGCGTTTCACCATCTTCTGAGTAGCAAAATATTAAATCGATGTCGGACGACACATTGAGTTCTCGCCCGCCTAGCTTACCCATCCCAAGGACAATGAGTTCTTGTGCTTCACCGGATTCTTCTCCCACTGGTTGGCCATGCAGCGCCACCATATCTTTCATGAGAGCTTGTAAATGGATGGCGATCACAAAATCTGCAAATTCACTGACGGTACTGACCACTTCGTTTACATCGGCACGGCCATCTAAGTCACGCGCAATCAAGGTAGAGATGACTAAATTGCGACATCGGCGCATGGCGCGATTGAGACTTGCTCCGCCATTTATTTCTTTTTGTAAAATATGAGCGAAATTGCTTAGGCTCAGGGATAATCTGGAAAGTTCGGCTAGTTGAGAGCGCCGATTGTCGTCGGCTTGCAACCACCTTGCAAGAAAGCGCGATTGAATGGCGCGGCAAGATATTTGTGTGCTGTTGCTGTTGCTGGTCATGAGAGTTGACTTTGTGTTGTAGGGATGTGAATTTATTTTAAGTCAGATAGTCTGTAACGGGGCGAATTGTTTTTATTGTGGCGCTCCCTAGGTGTTTATATATACTCGGTAGGGGTATATTTTAAAAGTGCTTATATGGTATGCGTAGTAAGGCAATTTATTTAAAAAATAGTGGGAGTATATTGTTTTGTTTGTATTAAGTTATGACTTCCCCGCGCATGTTACGGTTCCGCCCAGGCGGATTGATCGCCAATGTTGAACTCGGATCAATCGCGCTCGCCACAGACTCTGAGCAATATGTTCCGATTTTGTCGTGCGTCTTGCTTTTCTTTATTGTCTCTATCCGGGTGCGGCATTCGATTTTGTTTGAAATTGGCTGTCGTCTGTTACTTCCTGTTCTGTACCTTGTTTCTGGTGTTGCGCTATGGCGTTATGCCCAATGTCGATCGGTATAAAGCCGATATTGAGCGCACGGTCAGCCAGGCGATAGGTAGGGGTGTCAGTATTTCTGAGGTGAAAGCCTCATGGCAGGGGTTCAATCCGCGTCTGGCATTTGGTAATGTCGTCATTCGCGATAAGCAGGGACGCAATGCGCTTGTGTTACCGGATGTAAACGCGACGGTTTCCTGGTGGTCAGTGGCGGTAGCCGATTTACGTTTTGCTAAAATCGAAATTTCCAATCCTTCGCTGAATATTGAAAGAGATATCAGTGGCAAATTGTATGTTGCCGGGTTTTTGATCGACCCCACAAAAAACAATGAGGGAAAAGGCCTTGATTGGGTCTTGGCGCAACATGAAATTTTGATTCGGCATGGACTCATACGTTGGAACGATCATCTGCTATCGGCACCTGAATTGGTGTTGTCAGAGTTTAATTTTGTTGTATATAATCGATGGCGTAAGCATAACTTCGCGCCCAAGGCGACGCCACCTGCCAGTCTCGCGGCGCCCGTCGATATACGGGGGAATTTTCAACATCCTGTTTTCACCAAAAAAGTATCTGATGTTTTAAATTGGAGCGGTGATCTCTACGCGGATCTACGCCAGGCTGACCTGGCTGGCTGGAAAGCGTACATCAAATACCCCGCAGATATTAAAAAAGGAAAGGGCGCCGTGCGGTCCTGGATGAGACTAGAGAAAGGGCGAATTGCCGATTTTACCGCTGATGTCAAATTAGACGATGTGATCGGCAAGTTTCGCCAGGATTTGCCAATGCTGGACATGGCCAAAGTGAATGGTCGTTTAGTCGCGTCTGAAAAATTTACGTTCGGTAAAAAATACTTGCCTTCCTTATTCGGACAGTCCGGCCACACCATATCATTGATTGATTTTGCGATGCAGATGCGTGACGGAACGCAATTGCCGGCAACGACGATTAGCGAAAGTTTTATTCCTGGCGAGAAAGGGAAGCCAGAAAAAATCGAGCTATACGCCAAGCAATTAGATCTGCATACGCTGGCCAATTTTTCAGAGCATTTGCCGTTACCAAATGATCAGCGCCAGATGCTGCTTGATTTTGCACCTAAAGGTCAACTTAAAGAATTCACTGCGACATGGCAAGGCACTTATCCGGATATTTCGGCATACAGTGTAAAGGGCCAATTCAGTCAGTTATCCATGCAATCACAGGAAGCGCAATTGGCGCGCCCAAAGGTGGGAAGTACGCCTGCGAGAGCGGCTGTACCCACGATTCCGGGTTTTGAGAATCTGTCTGGCTCGATTGATGCAAACGATAAGAATGGATATTTTTCGATTGATTCTAGTGAGGTGTCTTTGCAGTTGCCAAGTTACTTTGTTGACCCTGTTATGCCGTTTTCCAAATTGCAAATACAGGCAAACTGGAAATTTGATACGCAAGACAATTTGCTATTTCAGATTAACAAGATGGATTTTCAGCAAGCTGGTTTGAAAGCGTCTCTATCTGGCCGGCACGTCCTGCCGATGCGCAAAGGAGCAGAAAATAAGTGGGGAGAAATCGACATTTCCGGCAAATTAAGCGGTTTTGATGTGAAAGAGATTAGCCGTTATATTCCAGCGCAAGCACCAGAAGATTTGCGGCATTGGCTGACAACAGCCTTGTTGGATGGGCGAGCAGATGACGTGCAGGTAAGGATTAAAGGTAATCTTGCCCATTTTCCCTTCAGTAGCGTAGACGGGAAACCCGCTGGCAAAGGCGAATTTCTAGTTAAGGGAAAAATTGTCGATGGCAAGCTTGATTTTGCGCCCGGCCATCTTTCTGATGATGGCAAATCTCCGTTGTGGCCAGTCATTGATCATATTAAGGGAAATTTTATCTTTGATCGCTCAAAGATGGAAATTAATGGCGATACGGCAAAAACCTTATCCAATGATCTGCTCAAGGTAAAGGTAGTGATACCTGATTTGCTCAGTCACGATCCGATTCTCAATATAGATGGAAAAGCCAGCGGCAGTTTGCAAGGGATGCTGCAATACCTTGCTTCTAGCCCGGTGGATGCTTGGTTAGGACACTTTTTGCAAGAAACGAAAGCGACCGCAAACGCACAATTGGGCTTGAAATTACAACTCCCGCTCAAGCGTATGATCGAGTCAAAAGTGCAAGGCGTCTTGCAATTTGCGAATAACGAGGCCGTACTGCAACCTGGTATTCCACTCATCTCTGCGATCAACGGAAAGTTGGATTTTAACGAAAAAGGCGTCAACCTCAATGCGCTCAAAGGCAATTTATTAGGCGGACCCGTTGTTGGTACCGGAGGCACACAAAGAGATGGCGGCATCCGAATTAAGTTAGACGGTATGGCCGCAGCAGAGGGTTTGCGCAATATATTTTTGGGTACGGCAGCTGAATCACTTTCGGGAAAAATAAGTGGTGCTGCACGATATGTGGCTCAGATCAATGTTGCAAAACGCCAGCCAGAATTAATAGTGGATTCTTCGTTGCAAGGGCTGGTACTTAATTTTCCAGCGCCACTCCAAAAAACTGCTTCGCAAAATATGCCCTTGCATTTTGAGATGAGTCCGCTTGTTTCCAGTGACACTAGCCTCTTGCGCGATGAAATCAAATTGGCGCTTGGTTCTGTTATCAACGCACGTTATCAGCGACAGAAAAGTAGTGAGAAAAATGCGATCTGGCAGATGTTGCGCGGCGGCATAGGTGTGAACGTACCGGCACCGGAACCAGATAGTGGTTTGCATGCCAATATTAATTTTCAATCATTGAATGTTGATGCATGGCGTCGTCTTGTTAGTGTAAAAACAGCCGGCGTTGCCAAGCTTGCCAGTGCTTCTACAGGCATGGATTTGTCTGCTTATATTGAGCCCAATAGCTTGAGCATCAATACTGCTGAACTCTATTTTCTGGAGAAAAAACTCGATAACGTTGTGCTTGGTGCTTCGCACCAAAAAGGCATGTGGCAAGCAAATATCGACTCACGTCAGGCTTCCGGATATATCAGCTGGAACGAATCAAACAATGGCCAAGGTCTAGGTAACGTTTCTGCCCGTTTGAGTAAATTAATCATCCCTCAATCTGCCGCTGGAGATGTATCTGATTTACTTGAAGGAAAAAATACTTCGTCGCAAATCCCCGGATTGGATATTGTGGTGGAAAATTTTGAATTATTTAATAAAAAGTTGGGCAGTTTAGAATTGTTAGCAACTAATTTGCCCGCAGCAATCGGGCGCGAATGGCGCATTAATAAAGTATCACTCAAAAACGAGGATGCCGAACTCAAGGGCACTGGTAAATGGCTCAGTGGTTCCGGTGATGGCGTTACTAATTTGAATTACGTATTAGATATTGCCAATGCCGGCAAATTGCTTGACCGTTTAGGGTTTGCAAATATCGTCAGGGCCGGGCGTGGCAAGCTTGAAGGGGACATTCGTTGGAACGGGCTTCCTTTCGCGCTCGATATTGCGTCAATGAACGGACAGTTAAAACTAGAGCTGGCAGTCGGTCAGTTCTTGAAAGTTGATCCGGGCGCAGCCAAATTACTCGGTGTGTTAAGCATGCAATCATTGGCGCGGCGTTTGACTTTAGATTTTCGGGACGTTTTTTCTGACGGCTTTGCGTTCGACGGCATCAATGCTACTGCGCAAATTCAACAAGGCTTGGCGAGAACGGATAATTTTAAAATGCGTAGCTTGAATGCCACAGTATTAATTGACGGCAGCGCTGATATTGCAAAAGAGACGCAAGATCTACATGTGGCAGTGATACCTGAAATTAACGCCGGAACAGCCTCCGTTGTCTACGCACTGGCGGTCAATCCGGTGATTGGCCTCGGAACGTCTTTGGCCCAGTTATTTTTACGCGAGCCTCTGGCAAGGGCTTTCACTTACGAATATCAAGTGACAGGTTCTTGGAAAGACCCTCAAGTTGTCAAAATAGAGAATAAAGAAGCAAAAAATCAAGTGATAAAACAGCCAACGGTTCAAACTAAATAAGCGATGGGAGTGGACGCATCATGAAAGTTGCCGCGTTACAAATGGTGTCAACGCCAGAGCTTAATCAAAACATTGCCATAGCTGACACTCTATTGCGGCGGGCAAGCGATGAAGGTGCAGAGATGTTGCTTTTGCCAGAATACTGGCCTTTGATGGGTCGGCATGAAAGCGATAAATTGGCACTGGCTGAAGAGACTGGCATAGGCGCCATACAAGATTTTTTATCTGGCACGGCCAAAGAACTGAAAACCTGGATCATAGGCGGCACCTTGCCCCTTATTTCAACGGACTCGGCAAAAGTTTTTAATACAACACTGGTGTATAACCCCCAGGGCATCGCTGTTGCGCGCTACGATAAAATTCATTTGTTCGGATTTAGCCAAGGCGAAGAATCATATGAAGAATCCAGAACGATCTTAGCTGGTCAGCAGGTGATAAGTTTTGAGGCTGATTTTGGTCAAGTTGGGCTGTCTATTTGTTACGACTTACGTTTCCCCGAGTTATATCGCGCAATGGGCACATGCAGCTTGATTGTGGTGCCTGCAGCGTTCACCCATACAACCGGTCAGGCGCATTGGGAAATTTTGTTACGTGCCCGGGCGATAGAAAACCAGTGCTACGTGTTAGCCGCTGCGCAAGGCGGCTTGCATGTGAATGGCCGCCGCACTTGGGGGCATTCGATGTTGGTTGATCCTTGGGGTAAGATTGTTGATGTCCTTGATGAGGGGGAGGGTGTCGTTAGCGGCATGTTGGATATGGATTTTCTGAAAAACATTCGAGATAGTTTGCCCGCCTTGAAGCATCAAAAGCTGCGCTAATATTCATTCTTTCGCCAAATGCTCTACAATTTGAAGGTTCACTTCTTGATTTCGCCATTTTTTTATTGAAACCCAATGACACCATTTGATTCTAATCTGCATCACCTCGCTATTGCCCGTGACATTTTGCTTACGCCATTTGGGCTAGATGAGGCAAAGCTTGCCAATGCCTTGAGTTCGATGTTTTCTCATAAAATCGATTACGCCGATCTCTATTTTCAGTTCACAAAAAATGAAGGCTGGAGCCTAGAAGAAGGTATCGTTAAAACGGGACATTTCTCCATCGATCAAGGCGTAGGCGTAAGAGCTATTTCTGGCGATAAAACCGCTTTTTCTTATTCCGATGAGATCTCGGAAATTGCCTTGCTGGAAGCGGCTAAAGCCACTCGTACCATCGCACGTCAAGGTGCAGGCAAGATCAAAGTCGCATCGCACATGCAAGGCGTTGCCAGCCGTTCGCTCTTCCTTAAAGATGATCCTTTGGCCTCCTTGGATGCAAATCAAAAAGTCAGTTTGCTAGAACGGCTGGAGAAAATTGCCAGATCAAAAGATCCACGTGTAGTGCAAGTGATGGCTAGTCTGGCAGGTGAATACGATGTCGTTTTAGTCGCCCGTAGTGATGGGCTTATTGCCGCAGACATTCGACCATTGGTCAGGGTTTCGGTCACTGTTATTGTTGAACAAAATGGACGCCGCGAGACGGGGTCTAGCGGTGGCGGTGGCCGTTATGATTACTCGTATTTTTCCGATGTCTTACTTGAGCAATATGCCAGCGAGGCAGTGAAATCAGCCTTGGTTAACCTCGATGCGCGGCCCGCTCCTGCCGGGCCAATGACTGTTGTCCTTGGTTCAGGCTGGCCTGGCATATTGTTGCATGAGGCGATAGGACATGGACTTGAGGGCGATTTTAATCGCAAGGGATCGAGTACTTTTTCAGGGTGTATCGGCGACCGTGTAGCTGCCAAAGGCGTGACCGTCGTTGACGATGGTACTTTGCCTGATCGCCGCGGATCACTCAATATGGATGATGAGGGTAACCCTACACAATGTACTACCCTGATCGAGGATGGGATCTTGAAAGGGTATATTCAGGACACGATGAACGCACGTCTGATGAAGATGCCGGTGACTGGCAATGCTCGTCGTGAATCTTTCGCACATTTGCCAATGCCGCGCATGACCAATACCTATATGCTGGCGGGCGATAAAGACCCGGCAGAGATTCTGGCATCGGTAAAAAACGGTTTGTATGCGGTGAATTTCGGTGGCGGGCAGGTTGATATTACGAACGGAAAATTTGTCTTCTCCGCGAGTGAGGCCTACATGATTGAAGACGGCAAGGTCACTTATCCGGTGAAAGGCGCCACCTTGATTGGTAATGGTCCTGACGTGTTAAACCGTGTCTCGATGATAGGTAATGATATGCGCCTTGATTCCGGTGTCGGTGTCTGTGGCAAAGAAGGGCAAAGTGTTCCGGTCGGCGTAGGGCAGCCGACATTGAGGATAGATGGTTTAGTAGTCGGGGGTACCGCCTAGTCTCAACTTTTATTAAGCTATAAGCTTGATAACGATCATGTAGTCCGAATAAAATTGAATAAAAGCCTTGCCAAGCCACGTAAAATATTGTTATAGTCATTTCATTAGACCTATAGAGCACCTCATGAATTTTGCGCGATTTTACTTTTATTTTTATTTTAGCTATTCCAACCTAAGGGCGGTGGAGAAGCGGTAAGTTCACGTAAAAGCAAGATCGAACATATCAAATCTTAAAAATCCGCCCGTACTGGCGGATTTTTTTTATCTTTATTTTTTTATCATAGACAGGAAATAACATGCAACGCACAGACGATTTACGCATCCGGGAAATGAAGGAATTGCTTCCACCATCGCATCTGATTCGAGAGTTTGCCTGTTCGGACAAAGCCTCAGAGACGGCGGCCAATGCACGGCATGCGCTACATCGTATTCTGCATGCGCAGGATGACCGTGTGATGGTAGTGATTGGACCTTGTTCTATCCACGATACCAAGGCGGCGATGGAGTATGCACATCATCTGGTCAAGGCGCGTGAGCGTTTTTCCGGTGAGCTGGAGATCGTTATGCGCGTGTATTTTGAAAAACCACGCACCACAGTCGGTTGGAAAGGTTTGATCAACGACCCTTACATGGATAACAGTTTCCGCATCAATGATGGCTTGCGCATTGCACGTGAATTGCTGCTCAATATCAATGAGCTTGGTTTGCCAGCCGGTACGGAATATCTTGACGTGATCAGCCCACAATACATCGCTGATTTGATCAGCTGGGGTGCCATCGGTGCGCGTACGACTGAATCTCAGGTTCATCGCGAACTGGCATCCGGCCTGTCTTGCCCGGTAGGCTTTAAGAACGGTACGGATGGCAATGTCAAAATTGCTGTCGATGCCATCAAGGCCGCCTCGCAGCCGCATCATTTTCTCTCTGTCACCAAAGGTGGACATTCCGCGATTGTCTCTACCAACGGGAATGAAGATTGCCACATCATTTTGCGTGGTGGCAAATCACCAAACTACGATGCAGCCAGTGTGGATGCTGCGTGCAAAGATGTCGCAGCGAATGGTCTGGCATCGAGATTAATGATCGATGCCTCACATGCCAACAGCTCTAAAAATCCAGCCAACCAGATTCCGGTGTGTGCCGATATCGCCGCACAAATTGCGGGTGGCGATACGCGTATCGTTGGCGTGATGGTCGAGTCGCATCTGGTTGCCGGTCGTCAGGATCTGGTTCCTGGTAAAGAGCTGGTCTACGGCCAGTCTGTGACGGATGGTTGCATTGCCTGGGACGACAGTGTCGGCGTGTTAGAAGGTCTTGCTGAGGCGGTGAAGCAACGTCGTTTGAAGCTCGCACATTACTCAAAATAATCAGGGATTGTTCTAGGCGCTTTTAATGATTTTAATGAATTTAATGGTTAGAAGCGCTTAGTTAAGGTCATCTGTTCACCATCTCTGCGCATTTCCATGCGATTTAGAAATGACATGCCAAGTAAAGTGACCGGAAGGCCACCTTCATTGACGGACGCATCCACTTGGTTTAGCTCAATATCCCCGATTTTGACGGAATCTAGCCGTACTAGATAGACAGTGATCACGCCGTTAGCGGTACTGGAACGTCCAATTCTGCCATTTTTATAGTCGATACCCATGCGTTTGGCGTCAGCTGCGGGAATCGAGATAAAGCTTGCGCCAGTGTCGACGAGCATCTCGACGGAACTGCCCCCATTAATCTGACCTTGCACCATGAAATGACCATTTGTGCCCGCATGCAAAGTGATGCTGGTATTGCCGCTCGGTGATGCGCGGTGTACATATTCGCCAATGGCAAGCACTTGACGCTTTCCATTGACTTCTATCGTCGCCGACACATTGTCCGCCGCAATGAGTTTTGCACCGTCAACAACGACGCTACCAACTGTGTAAATCTTGGGAGCGCTGGTGCCAACCACTAACACTGCCTTCCCAGGGAATAAGCCCACTACACCTATGTCAGCGGCATGCGCCGACAGTGCGAACATGCTAAGGAAGATGAGTGAGGTGAGCGTTCTCATGATGTCAGGCGCTGTTAATCGCGAAAATTATTAAATTCCAGCGGCAGATCTTTGATTTCCTTGCGCAGCATCGCCATCGCTTCCTGCAAATCATCACGCTTAGCGCCAGTCACACGCACAGCATCGCCTTGTATGCTGGCTTGCACCTTGAGTTTGCTGTCCTTGATGGTTTTGACGATTTTTTTAGCATCGTCACTTTCTATGCCGTTTTTGATCTTGATGACTTGCTTGACCTTATCGCCGCCGATTTTCTCTACCTTGCCTTTATCGAGAAAGCGAACATCAACACCGCGCTTGCCCATGGTTTGGGTCACTTCGATCATGATTTGTTCAAGATGAAATTCAGAGTCGCCAAAAATGGTGACTTCGCGCTCTTTTTCCTTTAGCTCAACCTTGGCGCTGGTGCCCTTCAGGTCGAAGCGATTAGTGACTACTTTATTCGTTTGAACGATGGCGTTCTTTACTTCATCCATGTTCGCTTCAGAGACGGTATCAAAAGAGGGCATGATTATTCCTTGGTAAGGTAATACGATTTATATATGAACGTATTTTAACAAATGCACGCCCGAACTAAGCGACTATAATTCTGCTCTTATGAATAGGATACTTTCTCTACAAAAAAACGTTTCACTGCGGGCTCTTAACAGTTTTGGTATCGCTGCAACAGCGCACTATTTTTTAAAAATTGAACACGCTGAACAGTTGTTGCAAATTAGGGATGACGCCACTCTTGCCACCATGCCGCGCTTATTACTTGGTGGCGGTAGCAATCTGGTGCTGTCCGATACGGTCAACGCGTTGGTGGTGCAGCTTGCCTTGATGGGTAGGCGCGTAGATTCTGACGATGAGCGCTATGTCTATGTCTGCGCGGCGGCGGGCGAGAAGTGGCACGATTTCGTCTTGTGGACTTTGCTTCAGGGCTTGGGTGGATTAGAGAATCTCTCGTTGATTCCGGGCACCGTCGGCGCTGCACCGATACAAAACATAGGTGCCTATGGTGTTGAGATGCAGGACTATTTCCATCATCTGACTGCGTTTGATTTTCAGACCGGCAAGACTATCACGCTCGATAAACTGGCCTGCCAGTTCGCTTACCGTGACAGCATTTTTAAACATGGATACAAAGATCGCATGGTCATTCTGGATGTCACTTTTGCCTTGCCAAAAGTCTGGCAGGCTCGTCTGAACTATGGCGACGTGGCACAATTTCTTGCGACGAAAAATATAACGCAGCCTCATCCTCAAGAGGTCAGCGATGCCATCATTTCTATCAGGCAAAGCAAATTGCCCGATCCTGCGGTGATTGGCAATGCAGGTAGTTTTTTTAAAAATCCCATGGTGTCGGCTGCATTGCGTGATCACCTGATCGGTCGCTTTCCGAATATGGTGAATTATCTGCAAGCGGGCGGATCTTATAAATTAGCGGCGGGCTGGCTGATAGAGCAGTGCGGCTGGAAAGGCAAGTCGCTCGGTCATGTCGGCGTCTACCAAAAACAGGCGCTGGTGTTGGTTAATCTCGGTGGTGCAACGGGCGCCGAGGTACGTCGTCTGGCACAGCAAATACAAGCGGATGTTCGGGCTAAATTTGGCGTTGATCTGGACGTGGAGCCGGTTTTTATTTAAGTCACCTCACTTGCGATGTTGCATACGTCTATCAAAAAATAAATCAATCAGAAAGCTTACTCAATGAGCAAAACCATCATGATCACAGGTGCCGGCAGCGGTTTTGGTAAGTTGGCCGCGTTTGCTTTAGCCCAGCGAGGTCATAGCGTGATCGCCGCTACGTACAATCACGAGCAAGCCGATGCGCTGGCGCTCGCAGCGAGTCAGGCGCACATTCATTTGAAGATTCTTAAACTCGATATCACCAGCGAAGAAGATCGTAAGCAACTCACTGACAGCGCCATCGACGTGTTGATCAACAACGCAGGCATCGGTGAATCGGGACCACTGGCAGAAATCCCTTTAGAGCGGATTCGCCGCAACTTTGAAACCAATGTGATCGGCAGTCTGGGTATGGTCCAAGCGGCTGTGCCAGAAATGATCAAGCGTGGCGGTGGCACCATCGTGTTCGTGACTTCATTGGCGGGGCGCATGCCGATTCCTTTTCTGGCGCCGTATGGCATGACGAAATATGCGCTGGAGCTTGCCGGAGCCGATCTTGCGGTGGAATTAAAACCTTTTAACATTCATGTCACGATGATAGAACCCGGCGCCTTTGCCACCGGTTTTAATGAAACCCAGATCGCGACAAAATATAGCTGGATGCGTTCTGATTCGATTTATCGCGACCAGAAAGCCTTTATTGAAAAGAACGAGCGGACGGTGCTTGGTTTGCAAAGCGCTAAAGTTGAAACAGTAGTCCAGGCATTGATCACTGCAGTCGAAGCTAAAAAACCGAAACTGCGTTACGCTGTACCAAGATGGCAAGGGGCGGGAATACAATTATTGCGCGCTTTTGGGATATAAAGGAATAGATCAATGAAAATTCATGGCGAGTGGGAAATTACGTTAATTCGGAATATCATCGTCAGCTCTGTCGCCGGCACTTTTAACGAAGAAGGTGTTCAGGCTGAGCTGCGGGATTATTACGCGCTTGTCCCTCAAGAGGGCGCATGGGCTACGCTCATCAATTTAAGTAATTGGGATATGGGCAGTGATGCCACCTTTAAAAAAGTGGTAGATTTTCATGAGCGGATTTTGAGTCATGGCTGCCAACGCATTGCCACTGTCATGCCTGATACTGTTCGTCGTACTATTCATCAAAAAAACACCAGCCAAATTTCTGCTGAAATATTCAGGTATTTTGCAACATTTGAAGAGGCCTGTAGTTGGCTCACCAAGCAGAATTTCGCTCTTGGTTCAGACGAAAATCCACATCAAAAATTTCTTGAACGCACACGCCTGGAACAAATTTAAAAGCTAATGCGCAGTGTTCATGTGCCTTACAGGCCATTTTCATGCCAGAAGGCGCACAGAACATGCGGGTTGATATTTGAATTTAGACAAAGTGACAAACGTAATCTAGCGTTTCCAGCGTCTCGATATCAAAGCTGGAGTTGGCTGGCACATTGAATTGCTCGCCACCCTGGTAAGTCGCCCAAGCTTCTTCGCCCTTGATGCGGATGCGGCATTTGCCCGCATTCAGCTCCATGATTTCAGCAGCGCCAGTGTTAAAAACCAGACTGGATGGAAAAATCACGCCTATGGTTTTTTTGCTGCCGTCGGCGAACAGAACCGTGTGTGAAACGCATTTGCCATCGAAGTAAATATTGGCTTGCTTGATGACGCTGACTTGGTCGAATTGTGTGCTCATGATGTATGCAGTGGTTGAGAAAATAAGATAAAAAAACAGCCCGATTCTAGTGAGATCGAGCTGTCTTGGATGTGAAACCGATGAAGTCGTTTAACCGCGTTTAGCTTTAGCATTGGCCGCGATGCGCATGCGCAAGGCGTTCAACTTGATGAAGCCGCCGGCATCGGCCTGGTTGTAAGCGCCGCCATCTTCATCGAAAGTGGCGATGGTCATGTCGAACAATGAATCCGTTTTGGAATCGCGTGAGACGGTGATGACATTGCCTTTGTACAGCTTCAGGCGTACCCAACCGTTGACGCTCAGTTGGGTGTGATCGATCAGGGTTTGCAGCGCGACGCGTTCCGGCGCCCACCAGTAACCGTTGTAGATCAGGCTAGCGTAACGTGGCATCAGATCGTCTTTCAGATGCGCCACTTCGCGGTCTAACGTGATCGATTCTATCGCACGGTGTGCGCGCAGCATGATGGTGCCGCCCGGTGTTTCGTAGCAGCCGCGTGACTTCATGCCGACGTAACGGTTTTCCACCAGATCAAGGCGGCCAATGCCGTGCTTGCCGCCGAGGCGATTGAGTTCAGTCAAGACCGTGGCGGGTGACATGCGCACGCCATTTAAGGCAACGATATCGCCTTTTTCGTATTCGATATCGAGGTACTCAGCCTGATCGGGTGCTTGCTCTGGGCTGACCGTCCAGCGCCACATACTTTCTTCGGCTTCATTGCTTGGGTTTTCCAGATGGCGACCTTCAAAGCTGATGTGCAGTAAGTTGGCATCCATGGAATAAGGCGCGCCGCCGTTCTTGTGTTTCTGGTCGATCTCTATGCCAGCGTCTTCTGCGTATTTCATCAGTTTTTCGCGCGATAATAAATCCCACTCACGCCATGGCGCGATCACTTTTACGTTAGGCATCAGCGCGTAGGCACCGAGTTCAAAACGTACCTGATCATTACCTTTGCCGGTCGCGCCGTGCGAGATGGTATCGGCACCGGTGGCCTTGGCGATTTCGATCAGACGCTTGGCGATCAAAGGACGTGCGATAGACGTGCCGAGCAAGTATTCACCTTCATACACGGTATTGGCGCGAAACATCGGGAAGACGAAATCACGGACAAATTCTTCACGCACGTCATCGATAAAAATGTTCTCAGGCTTGATGCCGAATTTGATCGCTTTGGCGCGTGCCGGTTCTAGCTCTTCGCCCTGGCCCAGGTCGGCGGTGAAGGTGATGATTTCGCAGTGGTAATTGTCTTGCAGCCATTTCAAAATCACTGAAGTATCCAGGCCGCCCGAATAGGCTAACACTACTTTTTTAACGTCGCTCATGTTGATCTCTCTAAAGGTTCTTACTAAATTTCGTTTGGTGCAGATGGTGTCGTTTAATTGTCGATGGTGCCGACGACCAGATATTCGAGCAGAGCCTTTTGTATGTGCAGGCGGTTTTCTGCCTCATCCCAAACGACTGATTGCGGGCCATCGATCACGCCGGCCGACACTTCTTCGCCTCTATGCGCGGGCAGGCAGTGCATGAACAGGGCGTCAGGGTTAGCGCGCGCCATCTTGGCTTCATCGACGATCCAGCCGTCGAAGGCCTTCAGTCGTGCCTGATTTTCGGCTTCATAACCCATGCTGGTCCAGACATCGGTGTTGACTATATCGACGCCTTCGCAGGCATCGGATGGATTTTCAAACACCGTGTAATGGCTGACATCGGCAGTGACCAGGCTCATATCGATGTCATAGCCTTTGGGCGTCGATATCTGCAAATGAAAGCCGAAAATTTCTGCTGCCTGCAACCATGAATACAGCATGTTGTTGGCATCGCCTATCCACGCGACTTTTTTACCAGCGATGGAGCCGCGGTGTTCGATGTAAGTAAATACGTCGGCAAATACCTGGCAGGGGTGATGCTGATTGGTCAGGCCGTTGATGACAGGCACGCGCGAATTTGCTGCAAAGCGTTCTATCATTTCCTGCTCAAAAGTGCGGATCATGATGATGTCGCACATGCGCGAAATTACCTGGCCGGCATCTTCAACCGGCTCGCCACGACCGAGTTGGCTATCCTTGGTATTGAGGTAAATTGCCGCGCCACCGAGCTGGTGCATGCCGGCTTCAAACGAGAGACGCGTGCGGGTAGAATTTTTTTCAAATATCATCACCAGCGTACGATCCAGCAAGGGATGGTAGGGCTCGTAGTTCTTGAATTTTCGTTTGATGATGCGCGCCCGTTCCATCACATACTCGAACTCGGCAAGCGATAAATCAGAAAACTGCAGGAAGTGCTTAATGGGGGATGACATAGCCATAAATAAAATCGGTGACAAGAGGAAATTCTGTCTCCGCCTGTTATAACTGCATAATTATAAGGGATTTAATTGATACAAGCCCTTAAATTCTGGGACTTGCATCACTTGCATCTCATTTGAATCTGGGCTTATTTTTTGATCTGCGTGAGCAATTCGTCCAGCATCGTGATCATTTGATCAAGTTCAGCCACAGTCACATTTAATGCCGGCATGAAGCGTAATAGGTCTGGGCGTGGTGAGTTCAGCAACATACCCACCGGCTCCATATTCCGGCCAGCTTCGACCAATTTGCCACCAATATCAGCCCCTAGTTTGAGGGCGCGCAACAGGCCTTCACCCCGTTCGCCCGCCAGAGCATGTTTTTCAGATAAGGTCAGCAAGGCCTTGCTCAGATAATCGGATTTTTCTTTGACGGATAACATGAAACCAGGTGCCAGCAATTCCTTGATGACGGCAATACCGACCGCAGTAATGAGTGGATTGCCGTTGTAGGTACCGCCCTGGTCACCAGGGACAAAGCAGGCGATCTCTTCGCGGCACAGTAGTGCGGCCAGAGGCACGCCACCACCGATGCCTTTGCCCAGCGTCATGATGTCGGGTTCTATCCCGGACAATTGATAAGCAAACAGTTCACCAGTGCGGGCCATGCCAGTTTGCACTTCGTCAACGATTAGCAGAATATTGTGTTTTTTGGTCAAGGCGCGCAAGGCTTGCATGAATTCGCGGCTGGCTGGCAGCACGCCGCCTTCGCCTTGTACTGGCTCTAACATGACGGCCACTGTTTTATCTGAAATTAGTCTTTCTACCGAGGCAATGTCATTCAAATCTGCCTTGGGGAAGCCGCTTACTTGCGGTGCAAAAAGGGTATCCCAGCCCGGTTTGCCCGAAGCCGACATGGTGGCCAGAGTGCGGCCGTGAAAGCTATGATCGAAAGTGATAATTTCGAACGCGCCAGTCTTATTTAGCTGGCCCCATTTGCGTGCCAGTTTTAAGGCACCCTCATTTGCTTCGGCACCGCTATTGGTAAAAAACACCCGATCGAAGCAGGAGTTTTCTGTCAGCAGACTCGCCAGTTCTATCGCTGGTGCATTGTAAAAGGCCGGCGAGGGATTGATCAGTTTTTTCGATTGGGTAATGAGCGCATCCTGTATGCATTGTGGCGAATGGCCCAGGCAATTCACCGCCCAGCCTTGCAGATAGTCGAGGTAGCGCTTCCCCTTATGGTCAGTCAGCCACATTCCGCTACCTTCGGTAAAGACGATGTCTGGTCTTGGTGTGATGTACATGAGCGCGTTGACGTTGTACTGACTGAATTCCATGATTGACTCCTGAAAAGTGGGGTATAAAAAATGTGAAAAATTGATGTTGAATATAAAAAAAGCCACAGGTTTTTGTCCTGTGGCTTCTATGTCGTGGTGTACTTCATGTTGCTTAGTTCACGTGCAAGACTTCCCAGGCTCGATGTGCAGACTGCGGCGTCGAGCGATATTTGGCGAAGATATGTCGGTAAAATTTCTCATAGATATAGTGTAAAGCAGTTTTGTGCGTTTTGCGCATTGCGGTAAAAAATAATTTAACAATTATTATGCGCTCTGCAGATCTGCCTCAGAGGTGAAGGAATCTGCATAAAATTCTTCTGCAGGAAGCTGGCACAAGCCGATGAAATCGCGCTTGGCCGAATCCACCACGACCGGCGCACCGCAGGCATATACCTGATAAGCAGATAAATTAGCATAGTCTGCAATGACAGCCTGATGCACAAAGCCGCTGCGACCAGTCCATTGGTCCTCAGGCAAGGCATTTGACACGACCGGTATATAGTTGAAGTGGGGCAGAGTCTTGGCCCACTCCAGACATAAGACATGCATATACAAATCTTGCGGACGACGACCGCCCCAATATAAGGTGATGGCGCGCGTCGATTTCAGGTCGATCAGGTGCTCCATTAATGCTTTGATCGGCGCAAAACCGGTACCCGATGCCAGCAGAATGATGGCCTTTTCAGACTCTTCACGCAGGAAAAATGTACCGTGCGGACCTTCAAAACGCAAAATATCGCGCTCCTTCATGCTAGAAAATACCTGATCGGTAAATACGCCACCCGGCATGTGGCGAATATGCAGTGTGAGTTGCGCATCAATATGCGGTGCGTTGCCCATGCTGTAACTGCGGCGCTTGCCATCTTTAAGCATGAATTCGATATACTGGCCGGCGCGATACTGCAGGCGTTCGTTGGCGGGCAATTGCAGCGCGATCAGCATCACGTCGTCCGACAGTTTTTCCATTCTTGCGATGCGGCTAGGCATTTTTTTGAGCGGGAACTCATCGCTGCCTTGCACTTCGCGTGCTTCGATGGTGATGTCAGAGTGTGGCTTGGCGCAGCAAAAGAGCGACATGCCTTGCGCTTCTTCGGACTCCGATAAAGCTTTTTGCTGATGGTTGCCATGCTCTACCTGACCGGTAATTAACTTACCCTTACATGAGCCACAGGCGCCGTTTTTACAACCGTAAGGCAAGCCCACGCCGGCGCGCAAGGCTGCTCCCAGGACTGTTTCGCCTTCATCGCAATCAAATTGGCGGCAACTTGGCATCACTGTTACTTGAAAAGTCATACAATTCCTGAAATCAAAAAATCAGATAAAAATAAAATGAAAAAAAATACCAAACAGTTGGGCATGCCGCGGCTGTTAATCATTGGCTGCGGCGACGTTGGCATGCGCTTGTTGCCCTTGCTGACGCAGCATTTCCGTATTTTCGCGGTCACCAGCCAGGCAGCGCGCCACGCCGAACTGCGTGCTGCAGGTGCCATCCCCATCACCGCCAACCTGGATCAGCCACACACCTTGGCGCGACTGGCAGGTTTAGCAACCCACATTGTGCATCTGGCACCGCCGCGTTCAGAAGGGGAGACTGATACCCGCAGCCGGAATTTGATCGCCATTTTACCTGACAAGAGCCGGCTGGTTTATGTCAGCACCACGGGCGTGTATGGGGATTGCGCTGGCGCTTTGTTTGATGAGACCCGGCCGGTATGCGCCAGCAACCCGCGCGCGCGGCGCAGAGTCGCCGCAGAAAAATTATTACGTGCATGGGCCGTGCGAACGCAATCAAGTTTATCCATATTGCGCGTGCCAGGCATCTATGCGGCAAATCGCTTGCCATTGGAGCGTTTGCAGAAAGCGACGCCGGCACTCACACCAAACGATGACGTCTACACCAACCACATCCATGCCGATGATCTGGCCATGTTGGTCAAGCTGGCTTTATTTCGTGCAGCGCCCAACCGCGTTTATCACGCTGTGGATGATAGCGATCTAAAGATGGGCGATTATTTTGATCTGGTGGCGGATGGTTTCAATCTTCCTCGACCCCCACGTTTGCCACGCGCCGATTTGATCAGGCAAGTCACTCCCATGTTGTTGTCCTTCATGTCTGAATCGCGGCGTTTAAAGAACGACAGAATCAAACGCGAGCTGGGTGCACAATTAACTTATCCAACGGTGGCACAAGGGGTATTTTCAGCCGCCAAGCAATGGATCAATAATTGAATGTGGATGCATTATTAGCGTCATTGCCCAGCACGCACTATTCACGCGTGTTGCAGATCGTTATAGGCTGCAAAGGCGCCAATGCAGGGCATGTCGGGTCTAGTTGTATGTCGAGACTTTATATTGCAGACCTACTTCTTGACTACCTGTCGGCCCTAGATCGTTTATTTTAGGCATATTTTCTTGCAAGACAATGGTGTTAAAATAATGACAACGTGTGCAATATTTGTACCCTGTTACCGCATGAGA
>JACMRF010000022.1 GCA_014376575.1 Undibacterium sp. | reverse complement strand
TAATAATTTTTCACGTTGCGCCAATCCCTTTTTAGCGGTTTTTCTCTCGCTTGCAGGGTATCCCGATATAATATTTTCAGCAAAAACGTGTGCCAAACTCTCAGCCTCGGAAGCATCAAACCATTTCAAAAACATGTGGAGTCTCCATTTAAAGTTGTATTAATTAACATTATTGCCGATCATCGTATCGCTGACACTTTTGCAGTGACGAATTCAATGATAGGAGCCGTGAGCCACATTGCGGCAAAAGTCAATATCATGCAATTAGCGCGCATCAGGTTTAGGCATTGATTTTACAATCGCAGAATACCTTGCATCCGTCGTGGCGGCAGCACATCATTCATCATAATACTTTGGATAAGAGATCGGATGAAGTCGCTATAAAGTAGACAAGGTCTAAACTGCTCAACGAGGTCTACCATTCAATGCCTAAATATTAGTCAGCTTATTCAATAAGTGCGCATAAGCAAAACGTTGAGTTACGCGCTTTGCAAATTCAACTTCATGCGTCGACATCCGATCATTTACAGTACTTTATGCAAAAGATATCTCATCATATAACTGTGGGAAAAAAGTTAAGCTAGGTTTTTCGGTCAATGTCATATTCACGTTATATCCAAAGCTTCTTAAATGTAATGTGTCGCAAGCCAAAGTCACTTACTGAGAGTTCAAGATAATTAAAACCAAAACCGAACTGGCAATCCAAAATACCACAAAAATAATGTATGGATTAACTGAACGCCATTAACCCAATAAGAATAGCTACTTTGCAATACAAAAACTTCATGGACATCCTGCAGTATTCTTAAGACCGCGTATTTGATTGCAAATAGTACCCGTCATTATCCAGGCCATTTCAGCATCAGTAGTTAACGAACTTGGTGTATAGATCACTGTTAAGGGATTTCCAGCAATGTCAGTAGCAATACTTGAGGATGTAATTACACCTGAAAGCGAAATAGCGAGACCAGTATTATTTAATGTTGCAGCTACTACCGGAACGCCATTAGCGCCGGAACCACAAGTTGCGATTGATCCTAATAATTGCGCGCATATAGTAATAGCCGTCTTATATGGCGAAAGTTCAGCCAATGTAGTTGCCGCCCTCGTCCGTGAGACGTAGTTAGCATACTGAGGGATTGCTATTGCAGCCAAAATGCCAATTATTGCAATGACAATCATCAATTCAATTAGAGTAAAACCCAGTTGCTTTTGCTTAAAGCTTGGTAAAATTTTCATGGTTTGCTCACTATTTTTATTTAGAACAATTAATTACGGTATGAAAGCAAAAATAATGCCATGATTGAAAAACACTTTTTCACGTAGCGTATCTCAATAGGAATGTCGTGGAAAATACACCTGCCTAAAAATCAATATTTCAATTTTGGCGAGACTTTGTTCAAATCCTTTATATCGAAAATACTAACCTCGCTGCGCTAACAGAAACTCAAGGAGCTCTACAGCATCGTCTTTATTGATACCACCACGGATCTTGAGATATCGAATCCAAAACGATACCCGTGTCCGCATTAAGCGCAACAATTGCAAATTTATCGCGTCCTTTTAAAGGAATTAATACAATTTTCTCGAGCGGAATAGACAAATGGCTCAACCAATCTCGTACCGCTTTGATTTGATCAACGGAATTGGGCAGAGTTTTATTGTCCGACGAATCCGATTTTTTAATTGCTTGTTTTATATTCAGATTGAGATCGCTTGCACGTTTACCGCGCCTTATCGCATCAGCATTAATTTTTTCATAAGGAACATAATAATGCGGCATCATGCGCAAACCATCACCATATTCTGTAGAAAATTGCAAATCCAACTTATCTGCCAATGTCATTGTTTCTGGGGCAATAGCGCCAACCCAAACTGGACCTTTTTTTGACAAACGCAAATATGGATTGTCTGGAAATACCTTTCTTAAATCAATCCGATCATACTCATTAGCACCCACGCTCTCAAATTTCCCGGCACTATAAACTACATAGACAGGACGAGAAATGTAACTCATATGAATCCCATATGATAATGCGCAAATTTGGATCAGAAAAATGATTGCCAAATCAAATTTAAGCAGTTTTTTCTGATTGAATTTGAATAGTTTTTTTTGCGGATTGTAGACTAAAAATGTCAAGAGTGGCCCTAAAACAAGGTCAACACTCACTAAAGTAATAAGAATTCTCGAAAAGTTTTGAGCATAAAACAAAGGTGATGGATACCAGACTCCAATAACAAAGGCCATTACCAGAGCAACAACAATAGCGCTCAACACAAGGTGGCAGGAAAAGGCTATTAGACGTATCTTCATAATAATTTAATAAAAAATAATCAACCTATAAACTTCATACTAAATGCGCCATCACACATTTTTCATTAAGGTGGCGCAATAATTGAATAATAAAAAAGGAACACTGAACGTGTTCCTTTTTTATTTCCAACCACAACAAACATCAGCAAATGTCACTTTTTAATTATTATGGGCAACCAGCAGTGCCCTTCAAGCCACGCACTGTGTCGCAAATTGTGCCCGCGCCACTAGTCATAACCCAAGGCATAGCTGCATCAGAAGTCGCTGGAGCAGTCGGAGTATATAAAACCGTCAATGCATTCCCAGCAGCATCTGTTGCCCCACTAGTCGACTTGATAATGCCCGAATTAATATTAAGGCCAACGTTATTCTTAGTTGCTGCCGCCGTTGGCACACCATTCGAACCAGAATCACATCCTGTCAAAGTTCCCTTCTCTTGAGCACACAAGCCAATTGCCGTTCTGTATGGAGCCAATTCAGCCAAACTTACGGATGCTCTTGAGCGTGAAGTGTAATTACCATATTGTGGAATCGCGACAGCAGCCAAAATACCGATAATGGCGACAACGATCATCAATTCGATCAATGTAAAACCACGTTGCATTTTTTTAGTTACGTTAGTAAATGTCATTTGATACTCCTGAAGAGATTAATAGGGAAACGCATATTCAGAGCTAGCAAAGCTCGTGCCACCTTCAATAAATTGATGAAAGAATCAATTTCCCATCGTAATTTTTAAAAAATATTGTTTTTTTATATGCAATTAGAATTAATTACGACAATTTTTGTCACTTCTAAAAATTAAAATGTGCCAAAAATTGTCATGTCAGTTTGTTTTGGGGGAAATGAAATGACATTCTTGTCCCCCCTAAGCTAATGACGTCGCCGTGAATCAACAGCGTCGAGACCGCGCTCACTGCACCATCGTTAATTTTATAAAGTGCGCTTCCTTCCAGGCATTTAATGCGATATGAATTTGCTTCACGGCTGAGAGTAATCACTATTGTGCCTGGCGTACCCATTGTTGTAACTGCCTTGTTCAGCACAATTTCACGGCCCACATTACTTCCATTGAGAACTTTAATTATTGCGGGAGCAGCAACATCTGTTTTTTTAACGGTTGGGGCAACGATTTGCACGGCATTGAGCGCACTATGTTTTAGCGATTCGATCTTGATCTTCAGTTTGTACTTACCAATATCAATCACATCATCATCCTGCAACAGGTGCTTGGTAATAGGTTGCCCATTGACCAAAGTACCATTGGTACTGCCCAGATCGAGAATAAATGAGCCACTCGGTGCGGTATCAATTGCCGCGTGTTGTCCACTCACTGTGAGGTGATCCAGGATCAAATCGTTTCCTGGGCGTCTGCCAACTGTCATGCGCGACTTAGCCAAGACGACTTCCTGTTGGATACGACCATCTAAGGTGACGATAACTTTCGCCGTGGAATTCTCGCGATGAATCACTTAGTTCTTTCGATAAGGGCTGGTTAAAAATCTGACTAGCTGGCAAAAATATCCATCAATTTACGTTGATGCAGTGTGGTGACTTTGAGTAGAACCACTGAGATATTATCCCTTCCACCGCTATCATTTGCGCCATTGACCAAGGTTTGGCAACAAAGCGCTAGCTGGGTGTCATGCTGTTTAATAATGTGGTGAATTTGATCATGGTTGAGCATGTCGGTCAATCCATCTGAACATAAAAGGTAAATATCTCCCACCTCCATATGGTGATCATGAATCTCTACTTCTATGTCTTTTTGCGCACCGACTGCTCTTGTGATGAGGTTTTTGATGGGAGAAAATTTCGCTTGCTCTTCAGTGATGAGGCCGGCGTCAATTTGGGCCTGCAAGACTGAATGGTCGCGTGTAATCTGTTTGAGTTGACCTGATCGAAACCGATAAACGCGCGAATCACCGACATGGGCGACCAACAATCTATCTTGATGGCACATCGCAACGACAATGGTTGTGCCCATACCGACATACTCTGCATGTTCGTGCGCAGCTTCAAGCACACGGTCATTGGCGTACGCGATGGCATCGGTGATCCAGCGCGATGCAACCATTGTCTGGCGTGACAGTAGTGGTATCCATGCAGATTGCTGTTTTTGCTTTAAGTGCTTGGCGATAAGCTCGACGCACATACGACTGGCGACTTCGCCGGCATTGTATCCACCCATGCCATCGGCAAGAATAGCAAGCCCTAACTCTTGGCTAGTTTCTATGGCATCTTCGTTATGCGCCCGCACCAACCCCGTATCGGATAGGCTCGCGAATTCAAGTACGGTTTGAAATGACATGAATAGAGTAGAAAATAAAAGCACTAAACGTTATTTTTGATCGGTTTTTGTCAACTATGTATTGTTTTTACTTTGATGCCAGTTAAACGCTGCAATGATGATGATACTTAGTGCAGCAATGAAGCCTGGCACACTAAGCTTAACATTAAGTAAGTACATTGTTGCATCAAGAAAAGCAAATTGGTTTTTTACTACCGGTAGAACAACATTGTCTGCGAACGCCATCGCACCGGCGATGTAGCCCAACATTGCAGAACCACCAACAACAATAAAGGGAAACGTATTAATTAAGCGTAAGACAAATGTGCTACCCCATACAATAATTGGAACACTGACGGATATTCCGAAAATCATTAAGAGCAATTGATTATTACCGCCGGCATGTTGAGCAGCGCCAGAAACTGCGATGACGTTATCAATACTCATGACGACATCGGCGATAACAATTGTCTTAATCGCTGTCAAAAGCCTATCACTCGCATGAATATCTTCTTGTTCGTCATCCGTTTCAGCGAGCAATTTAAGTGCTATCCAATAAAGGAGTATGCCGCCGATCAACTTTACAAAACTAATCTGAAGTATCGTGTAGGCAAACGTGAGCAGAAGCATTCTCGCACCGATGGCACCCACAGTACCCCATAATATGCCGCGTAGGCGGTGTGATTCTGGCAGATTTCGGCAAGCTAGGGCAATGACAATCGCATTATCGCCACCGAGTAGTAAGTCGATGAGGATAATTTGCCCGATAGCCAGCCAACTCAGATCGCCTAATAATTCCATCATCGCTATGTGCGCTTCACGTCCAGGTGGTTAATGTGCTAAATAAAATGCTAGCCCCACAATAAAAATGGGAGAGCTCGCGCTCTCCCATTTTTACACAAATATTAAGGTGAGATTACAACATCGCTTTTAACAAACGCGCCATCTCTGATGGGTTTTTAGTTGCCTTGATACCGCATTCTTCCATAATATCCAACTTTGCCTGCGCAGTATCCGCACCACCGGAAATAAGCGCACCAGCATGGCCCATGCGTTTACCTGGAGGTGCCGTTACGCCAGCGATAAAACCAACGACAGGTTTTTTCATGTTGTCGCGTATCCAGTAAGAAGCATTTGCTTCATCAGGGCCGCCGATTTCACCAATCATGATAACGGCGTCAGTGTCTGGATCATCATTAAACATTCTCATGATGTCGATATGCTTCAAACCATTGATAGGGTCTCCGCCAATACCGACAGCAGAAGACTGACCCAAACCCAACGCAGTCAATTGACCAACGGCTTCATATGTCAAGGTACCGGAACGAGAGACAACACCAATACGGCCTTTCATGTGAATGTGGCCTGGCATAATACCAATCTTGATTTCGTCTGGAGTGATTAAACCTGGGCAGTTTGGTCCAAGCAACTTGGTTTTGCTACCTGATTTAGCCATGCGATCTTTTAACATCATCATGTCACGGACAGGAATTCCTTCAGTGATGCAAATCGCCAGATCGAGGTCGGCTTCAACCGCTTCCCAAATCGCAGCGGCTGCGCCGGCTGGTGGAACATAGATAACGGATACAGTGGCGCCTGTTGCTGCCTTGGCTTCTGATACGTTTGCAAAGATTGGAATACCTTCAAAATCTTCGCCTGCTTTTTTCGGATTGACGCCAGCAACAAAGCAATTTTTGCCGTTAGCGTAATCACGACACATGCGCGTGTGAAATTGACCGGTCTTGCCGGTGATACCTTGGGTGATGACTTTGGTGTCTTTATTGATCAGGATCGACATATTGTTCCTTGCGATTATTTAGCTTGGGCAGCAGCGACAACTTTCTGCGCTGCTTCTTCCATTGTGTCTGCGGCGATGATAGGTAGACCAGAGTCTGCCAGCATTTTCTTGCCGATATCTTCGTTCGTGCCCTTCATGCGGACAACCAGTGGCACTTGCAATGAAACCGCTTTAGAGGCGGTAATAACGCCTTCAGCAATAACGTCACAACGCATGGTGCCGCCGAAAATATTTACCAGGATCGCTTTTAGACCTGGGTTTTTCAACATGATTTTGAAGGCTTCAGTCACTTTTTCTGCTGTAGCACCGCCGCCAACGTCCAGGAAATTGGCTGGTTCACCGCCAAACAATTTGATGGTATCCATTGTTGCCATCGCCAAGCCAGCGCCGTTGACCAAACAACCAATATTGCCATCGAGTGAAATGTAAGCGAGATCAAATTTAGAGGCTTCAACTTCCGCTGGATCTTCTTCATCCAGATCGCGGTAGGCGACGATTTCTGGTTGACGGAACAAGGCATTCGCATCGAAATTGAATTTAGCATCAAGAGCGATTACTTTGCCAGAGCCTGTCAAAATCAAAGGATTAATCTCAGCCAATGAACAGTCAGTTGCCATAAACGCAGCATACAAACCTTTTAACTGGTTGCGCGCATCGACCACTGAGGCTTCTGGCACGCCGATTTTACGGGCGATGTCATCCGCTTGAGTGTCAAGCAAACCATTGGTTGGATCAATCACAATAGAATGAAGCAGTTCAGGGTGGCTTTCTGCTACTTCTTCAATGTCCATACCGCCTTCAGAGGAAGCCATTAGAACGACACTTTGGCTAACGCGGTCAGTTACCATACTGATGTACAGCTCTTTTTGAATGTCGGCGCCTTCTTCGATCAATAAGCGGCGCACTTTCTGACCTTCTGGGCCAGTCTGGTGTGTGACTAATTGCATACCCAAAATAGCATTGGCGTATTCACGCACTTGCTCTAAAGACTTCGCAACCTTGACGCCGCCACCTTTACCACGGCCACCAGCATGAATTTGCGCTTTAACAACCCAAACTGGGCCGCCGAGCGTTTCAGCTGCTTTGACCGCTTCATCAACGGACATGCAAGGAATACCGCGTGGGACGGTCACTCCAAATTTACGGAGGATTTCTTTACCCTGATACTCATGAATTTTCATACGACTTCCCTTCAGACACTGATGTAATAGTTAAGTAAGTGAAATAAATTAAAACAAATAAAACTACTCGTGAGACGATTTCTCTATAGATAAAGGACTCGCCCAACGTGGATAATATTGCGCGACAGCCTGACCATCCAGACGTAGCGCATGACAACGATTTAGTTGAAACGGTTGCTCTGAAGAATCTGTATCATTTCCTCCATCGCGGGTATCGATCACATCACCAGCAAACGCCTGAACGGCCGCCGTGGGTAAGATTTGTGCCAATTCAGTCAGGTGCGTACACCCTTGAATGCCCGACATTCTCTCGCTAACGCCTTGACGAAATCGACGCATTAAGTTGAGCCCGATCAATTTTTTATAGTCTGGGCCTATCGTATTGCAAAATCCGGGGTAAGGAACCGCATCAGATACCGCTTCTGCGTTGATAATCGTCAGACTGGTGTCTATCGTAATGCGCAAACTGAGATCATGTATAGGCGATCCTGTGGCACGAACACCGGACGCCAGCGTCGTGTCTCTCGTTTTGATGTCGGTGATGTGTGCGTCGAGATCCCACAGACCATCTTCGCGAGCAAACGCTTCGATGCTGATAGCGCGCGTATGCTTCAACGCACGTCGGGTAGTGGACGGAGATAAGGGCATAAATGCCTGTTGGCGACTAATTCAGTATAAAAAAAGCCACAATTGCGCGTCGCTATCGCAGTTTCTACGATAACAGCCGCTCTTGCGGCACTGCAAAAAACCTGTGGAGTTTAGCACAGCTCTTGGACTAATTCCATTGTCGAATACCTAGCCACGCTAGCCTAATGACACGCAAACATCGACAGAATCAATTTGTCGGCCCTTACATTTTAGAAAACCAGCGCCATTAATGGCCTTTTAAAATAGCGTATTCTCATCGCCTCTTTCAGCAAATGATTCAGCTTCATCGGTTTCACGATTTGCTCGAAACGCAATTTGAATTGATTTGCTTGAAAAACCTCGCTGCAGCAAAAAATTCATTTGCTTTGCGCGCGTCTGATGATCCATCGCTTTGGATGAATATTTTCTGTGCAAGACTTCGATCGCCCGACTTGCCTCAGATTCCAGCAAACTCGCTTTGACGTTATCGATCTGCTCTCTTTCTACTCCGTGGCTCTTGAGCTCTGCCAGGATACGTTGATTGCCAAATCGCGCTTGTCTACGATTGACTAAGGATTCAGAAAACCTCAGCGTCGATAGAAAATTCAACGCCTCTAGCGTATCAAGTAATGCAGAAATATCATCGGATTCCTGCGCGTAACGAGTAAGTTTGAGTGCCAACTCGGATCGGCTATGTTCGCGCATAGACAAATAGCGTAAGGCTCTTCCTTTTAGGCTAAGTTGTGGCTTTGGCATAATTTATGGCGTCCAATATTTGCTCGAAAAAAAACCGGCCTTCTGCAGATGCAAGAACGCCGGCATTTTTAGAAGGGACATCCTTATTCTTCGATATTCGCCTTACTCGCCTTACTTGCCTTTACTTTGACTTCACCACCAGCCAGCGGTGGCAATAAAGGCACGCCTAAGTGGGTTCTTACTTTATTTTCGATCTCATGCGCCAAGGCCGGGCGCTCTACCAGAAAAGCACGTGCATTGTCTTTACCTTGCCCAATGCGCTCGCCGTTATAGCTATACCAAGAACCGGCCTTCTCAACTATCTTGGCATCTGAACCCAGATCCAGAATCTCGCCTTCGCGCGAAGTGCCTGCGCCATACAAAATATCAAAGTGCGCTTCTTTGAAAGGCGGCGCGACTTTATTTTTCACCACTTTTACTTTCGTTTCGTTACCAATCACTTCATCACCAGATTTAATCGATCCTGTGCGGCGAATATCTAAACGCACTGAAGCATAAAACTTCAATGCGTTACCACCGGTAGTAGTTTCAGGGCTACCAAACATGACGCCGATTTTCATGCGGATTTGATTGATGAAAATGACGGTGGTGTTAGTGCGATTAATACTGCCTGTCAATTTACGTAAGGCTTGCGACATTAAACGCGCTTGCAGACCCGGCAAAGAATCGCCCATATCACCTTCAATTTCAGCACGAGGCGTCAATGCAGCAACTGAGTCAATGACGATCAGATCAACACTACCTGAACGAACCAAGGCATCAGTAATTTCGAGTGCTTGTTCGCCAGTGTCGGGCTGAGAGATGAGCAGATCAGAAAGATTAACACCTAACTTTTGTGCATAGCCAACGTCCAAGGCGTGTTCTGCATCGATAAACGCACAAGTGCCGCCTAATTTTTGCATTTCCGCAATGACTTGCAGCGTCAGGGTAGTTTTACCAGATGACTCTGGGCCATAAATTTCAACAACACGACCGCGGGGCAAACCGCCTACACCTAAGGCAATATCGAGCCCCAGAGAGCCGGTAGAAACTACCTGTATTTCTTCTATGACTGCGCCATCTGCCAAGCGCATCACTGAACCTTTGCCAAACTGTTTCTCAATTTGCGCCAACGCGGCAGCCAGCGCCTTACTCTTGTCGGAGTTGTTATCAGATTTTCTATCGTCCATAAATTCTTTCAGGTAAGTGCGAGTAACTGGGGGAGTTCGGCGTTAAATTTCAATCACAACGATACTGTATAAAAAATCAGTGATTTATGCAAGCGTCATTTAAAAAAATTATTTCTTTAGGATTAAATCCAGATTTTCCATATCAATAAATCACGCAGTTTTAAATCAAAGAACATCGGCAAGGCCTGCGCTCTTTTCTGGCGCCAAAACATGCAATAGCGTACCGAAGAGCGCGCAGTAGCGCAAGGCACTCACCAACCAATGGAATCATGCGTAGTTACTCGCACAAGACAATCACACCTCAAATACGCAGTATTCATGCGCCTTTCCGAGCAGAAAACGTCTACAAGTGCCGTGTAGATTGCGTGTCGGCGTGCCAAAATATAAACGCCACGTGACTCGATCGCACGTCAACGGCGCTGCACATCATTGATAGCGCTGTTGTTTAAGCGCTATCAATGATCGACATGAAGCTATTGCATCAGGCTCTGTTTGTTCCAATTAGTCATCTTGATTCCATCCCGTCCTTGCTGGCATAGACAAAACGCAATAGACTATCCGGAGAGACAACGACAGATCAACGGGCTTGCCCAGAAAATAAAAACATGCGCATTTTGCTCGCAGAAGACGATAGCGTCCTTGCCGATGGCTTGACCCGCTCACTTAGGCAATCTGGCTACGCCACCGATTGCGTCAACAATGGGGATGAGGCCGACACGGCTCTTTCTACTCAGGAATTTGACTTGCTGATACTTGACTTGGGCCTGCCCAAACTCAGTGGATTGGAGGTACTACGCCGTTTGCGCGCACGCAACTCCCAATTGCCGGTATTGATTCTCACTGCTGCAGATTCGATCGAGCAACGGGTCAAAGGCTTAGACCTGGGCGCGGATGATTACATGGCAAAACCATTTGCACTTTCCGAGCTTGAAGCGCGCGTACGCGCTTTGTGCAGGCGCGGTGCAGGTGGTGGCCCAGCGTCGATCAAGCACGGCCCACTTACCTATGACCAAGTAGGCCGCATCGCCTATATTCACGACCAGATGCTCGATTTGTCGGCACGCGAACTCGGGCTATTAGAAGTTTTGCTACAAAGAACCGGGCGCCTGGTATCAAAAGAACAGCTCGTTGATCATCTGTGCGAATGGGGCGAAGAAGTCAGTAATAATGCGATTGAGGTGTATGTCCATCGACTGAGAAAAAAAATTGAGATTGATGGCGTAAGAATTGTCACCGTCCGTGGCTTAGGTTATTGCCTAGAAAAATTCTTTGTTGCCCCTACAAACAGCGCGTCCGCCAATGGTCAGTCATGACAGCGCTGTCTGGCCAATCAGAGAAGGGAACTTCCTCGGAAATGCTGGAGCCACCCATCCATGGTCAGCCTCCGGAAAAAATCCAGCGTTCACTCTTCGGTGAAATTCTCGACTGGATGCTGGCGCCATTACTTTTACTATGGCCAATGAGCATTGCAATTACTTATCTGGTCGCCAAATCCATCGCTAATCAACCCTTCGACCGCGCGCTAGAAGATAATGTTCTCGTGCTATCGCAACAGGTTAAAGAAGTGGCTGGAAAAATCGTTACGCAAATGTCAAACCCAGCGCGCGATATTCTCAGAGCGGATGATCTCGACAACGTTTACTTTCAAATCAAAGGGGCCGATGGTGAGCTGATCGATGGTGACAAAGATTTGCCATTGCCGTTAGAAGAAGACAGGCCAGCAGTAGGTAATATCCTGTTCAGAAATGATCACTTACGTGGCATCGATATTCGTGTCGCCTACGGTTATATTGATTTAAACAAAGACAATGTACGCAGCAGGCCCAACAACACGCCTCACCTGGCGTTGATTCAAGTGGCAGAAACCCTTGAAAAACGTGGTGTGCTGGCGAATGAAATTATCAAGGGGGTGATCTTGCCTCAATTTATTATTTTGCCGATTGCGCTGGCATTGGTATGGTTTGCCTTAAGCCAGGGTTTGTCTCCTCTGGCTGAGCTACAACAACGAATTCGAGCTAGAAGACCAGACGACTTAAGTCCAATTGATTCACATCAGGTTCCCGAAGAAATTACCCCTTTGGTTCGTTCACTCAACGACATGCTGGCACGACTATCGCAAACCATATCGATTCAAAAACGATTTATCGCTGATGCAGCACATCAAATGAAAACGCCGCTCGCTGGCATGCGCATGCAATCTGAATTGGCGCTGCGACAAACGAACCATGAAGAAATTCATCGCTCTTTATTGCAACTATCAAAAAGCTCCGAAGCAGCCACGCGTCTCGTCAATCAGTTACTGGCGCTGGCGCGGGCTGAAAATCAGGCCCCGGCAACGCAGGCACTTGAGATAATAGAACTCTCTGACCTGGCACGCGACACCGTACAAGACTGGATACAAGTCTCATTTGCAAATCAAATTGACTTAGGCTTTGAACAAACAAATGAGCCACTCAGTATCTTCGGCAATTCCGTGATGTTGCGCGAGCTATTAAGTAATTTGATTGACAATGCCATACGCTATACGCCTAAAGGTCATAGCGTCACGGTGAGAACCGCATTCAATAAAGAACAGGCACTCGCGATACTTGAAGTTGAGGATAACGGACCTGGCATTCCAGCATCAGAGCGAGAGCATGTCTTTGAGCGTTTTTACCGCATCCTCGGAAGTAACGTGCAAGGCAGCGGTCTCGGTCTTTCCATTGTGCGCGAAATTGCCCAACAACATCATGCACAGATCGAGATTACTGACAATCCCCGTCATCAAAATGCTCAATTTTCAGGCTGCCTATTTCGCATTTCTTTCAGGATCAATCCTCATGACAGTTTGATCGAGGACATAGGTTGATATGCTAACTCCAACAAAAAATCGTCAACCCTACTGGCGGCAGACGAGAAGGCTAACGGTCGCATTGCTTATTTTGTGGTTCATTCTCACTTTCGGTATTTTATTTTTTGCCCGCGAACTCACTTCAATACAATTTTTTGGTTGGTCTTTTTCTTTTTACATGGCAGCACAAGGCCTCACATTAATTTATGTCGTGATACTTGGTATTTTCTCCTTGTACTCTCATCGTATTGAACGACTCAATAAAAAATTCAGCAAGGAATCTCGCTAATGGCTCAAAAAGGTTTTGCCCGCAGACTGACGCGTTATTATGCTTGGTACACCTTGCTGTTCATCGCCTTTTTAATTAGTCTTGCCGTACTCGAAAAAGAGGGCATGCCAAGGGCCTGGATAGGTTATTTATTCATGTTTGCGACTATCCTTCTGTATGCCGGCATTGGCATGCTCAGCCGCACATCCGACATTACTGAATATTACGTTGCAGGCAGACGCGTTCCAGCTATTTTCAACGGCATGGCAACTGCCGCAGATTGGATGTCGGCAGCGAGTTTCCTCAGCCTGGCTGGTGGTTTGTATTTGCAAGGCTTTGACGGGCTTGCTTATATCGTTGGCTGGACAGGCGGATTCTGTCTTGTGGCACTGCTGATTGCTCCGTACATTCGTAAATTTGGCCAATACAGTATTCCTGATTTTTTAGGCACTCGCTACGCTGGCCCCTACGGAAGCAACTTCGTGCGAGTGCTAGCGGTCATTGCCACTGTCATCATTTCATTTACCTATGTAGTGGCGCAAATTTATGGCGTTGGTCTGATCACTTCGAGATTTACAGGTGTCGATTTTTCGGTTGGTATTTTTCTGGGCCTTGCTAGTATTTTGGTCTGTTCTTTTTTAGGCGGGATGCGTGCAGTCACATGGACGCAAGTGGCGCAGTACATCATCATCATCATTGCCTACATGATCCCGGTCACTTGGCTAGCGATCAAACATACACATATACCAGCACCACAAATTGCTTACGGTGCCGTATTAACGCAACTAACTGCCAAAGAAAAAATCTTCGCCAGTGACCCACAAGAACAACAAGTCCGCGCCATATTCAAACAAAGAGCGGAAGAATTTCAAAAAAAAATCAACCAATTACCCACTTCCTGGGAAGAGGGTAGATTTGAATTGAGGCAGCATCTTGATGACTTGAAATCTGGCACGTCTTCACTCATTGATATTAAAGCGGCCAGCAGAGAGTTGGCTAACTACCCCAAGACACCGCAGGAAGCTCAAAATCGATGGGTAGAAGCTAAAAATAATAATTTGGCGCGTGCAGAACCAAGTGGCTCCAACTACACACCCTATGCCGCCAAAGACAAGGCAGAATCAGATATCAAACGCAATAATTTTATGGCTCTGGTGTTCTGTCTGATGGTCGGCACCGCTGCCCTGCCTCACATTTTAATTCGCTACTACACGACACCGTCAGTACGCGAGAGTAGAGACTCCGTGTTTTGGTCGCTGTTCTTTATTATGCTGCTCTACATCACCATTCCAGCCCTGGCAATTTTAGTTAAATACGACATTTATTCATCATTGGTGGGTTCAGATTTTTCTCAATTACCGTCTTGGGTAACCTATTGGGCCAGCATCGACAAGAACAATCCGCTGGTGAACATTAGCGATATTAATCATGACGGAATAGTACAGTTGGCCGAGATTTTTCTTGATGGCGACATCGTTGTTCTGGCAACCCCCGAAATTGCAGGCTTACCGTATGTTATTTCTGGTCTGGTTGCCGCTGGTGGCCTAGCTGCCGCTCTTTCAACCGCAGATGGTCTGTTGCTCACCATATCCAATTCTTTATCTCACGATATTTATTACAAGATTGTCGACCCAACTGCCTCTACGCAGAAACGCGTCACAATTTCAAAATTACTTTTATTGGTTGTCGCCTTGGTCGCCGCTTACGTTGCCTCGCTCAAACCAGCGGACATTTTGTCACTTGTTGGTGCCGCCTTTTCATTGGCGGCATCCACACTTTTTCCTGCGCTAGTATTGGGCATATTTTGGAAGCGCGCTAATCAACCGGGGGCTATTGCCGGAATGATTGCCGGGTTTGTCGTCTGTGTTTATTACATGATTACGACACATCCTTTATTTGGCGGCAATGCAGCCAATCAATGGTGGCATATTGCGTCAATTTCAGCGGGAGTATTTGGCGTACCCATGGGTTTTCTCGCATTGGTCATGGTCAGTTTATCGACCAAAGCACCCGATTCGCACACCATGGATTTGGTCGACTTCATTCGAGAACCCTAGAGGTCACCTTACATGTCCGATCTGGCTTATTTTTTGCGTTTAGAGATGCAAACAACAACGATTGCATATCATGGTGAAATTCTTAAACGACATAATGGCTGACAACCGATGTGCTATACCAGCCACCGCTTTGACGCGGGAACATTGATTGGGAGAATTACCGTAGGTAAGTTGAATCGCGTCATGAACGCACTTATTTTCAAGTTGCTGGAGTTGCATTGCCGACACATATCAATTCAGCGAATATGAATGCCGCATCACGTTAGTCTCTGGCACAGCAATTTATTACCTCGCAACACTAATCTGGCGTTGTTCTCCAAGCACAATCAGCGGAATGATCCTGCACCATGCCTATGGCTTGCATGTACGCATAAATGATGGTGGAACCGACGAATTTAAATCCGCGTTTGAGCAGGTCTTTGGAAATCTGATCTGACAATGCGGTCTTGATAATACGTTCCCCGTTATTATGGATCGGCACGCCATTCACATACGACCACATATACCCATCCAAGCTGCCCTTTTGCTCACATAATTGTAGATATGCCTGCGCATTGCTGATCGCAGCGGTGATCTTCAATCGGTTTCTCACTATTCCCGCGTTGCCTAACAATTCTGCCACTTTATTGAGGTCATACGTAGCGATTTTCGCCACATCCCAATTATCGAAAGCCAGTCGATAATTTTCGCGTTTATTGAGAATAGTCTCCCAACTCAGACCCGCTTGTGCACCTTCCAAAATAAGCATCTCGAACAAGCGTTTTTCATCATGACAAGGTACGCCCCACTCCTGGTCGTGATAGCTAAGATAGAGCGGATTAGTTGGATTAGCCCAAGCGCAACGTTTAGCAGAAATAACAGGGAGAGTATTCATGATTGATCCAATGGTTTTGGGATTAGCACTATAACGATTTGAAAATGAAATACAATTGAAAATGTGTATGATTTAAGTCATCCTTTTAGTCACCCTTTAGGCCATTAGGGGATCAAAATCATCTTATTTTTTTCCTTGCCTCATCTTGTGTGCAAGCTTATTTTTCGTCAAACAAATAATGTAATTTACAAATGAAAAAATTCTCCCGACTACTGCTTGTTACTCTATGTTCATTCATCTTATCTAGCTGCGGTGGCGGCAGTGAGACTGCAAGTATCCTCACTACCATGCCAACGACGCCTGTGGCAGGGCCGTTGCCGGCATCAAGCACGCTTGAAAACCTGTGCCAGGCACCGCGAACCGGTAACGACCCGTTTAACGGCAACAAGCCATACCCAGACAAACAGGGCACGCTGGCACAGGAAAAGACCTGGCTGCGCTCTTGGACAGATGAAACCTACCTGTGGTATCGGGAAGTACCAACGACGCTCAACCCTGCCAATTATGCGACGGCGATTGACTACTTCAACGTTTTAAAAACGTCAGCAATAACGGCTTCGGGCAAGGCCAAAGATCAATTTCACTTTACCTATCCGTCGGCAGATTGGGATGCTTTATCGCAACAAGGTGTTGAATTTGGTTATGGTATTACCTGGTCGCGCGCACCAGGAACAAGTTTACCGCGCAAACGGGTGGTGGCGATAATAGAACCAGGCTCACCGGCAGACAAAACAGGCTTACTACGCGGCGACCAGTTAATTACCGTTGATGGAGCGGATTATTTGAATGCGAACGACAGCGCCTCCATTGATAAATTAAACGCAGGTTTATTTCCGGAAAAAGAAGGCGAAACACATACTTTTATTTTTAAACGCGATGGCAATAATGTCAGCGCCAATCTGGTCGCAGCAAACGTGGCATCTACACCAGTACAAAATATCAAAGCGATAGACACGCCCAGCGGCAAGGTGGGCTACCTGACCTTTAATAGCCACAACTCGGTCTCTGAGCTCCAGCTCATTAACGCCATCACGGCGCTGAAAGCGGCGGGAGTGACAGATCTGGTACTCGATTTACGGTATAACGGCGGCGGTTTGCTCTATGTGGCAAGTGAGCTGGCGTACATGATTGCAGGGCCGGATTCCACCGCTGGCAAAACCTTCGAACAAACACAATTTAATGACAAAACGCCGGCAGAGGTACCCACGCCATTTTTCTCAACGGCGTATGGATTTTCAGCTCCAGCAGGGCAAGCATTACCTTATCTGGGCTTGAAAAAAGTCAGTATTCTCACCAGTGCCGGCACGTGTTCTGCCAGTGAGGCGGTCATTAATAGCTTGCAAGGGATTGATGTTGAAGTGAACCTGATTGGCGCCCAAACTTGCGGCAAACCCTATGGCTTTTACCCAACGCCAAATTGCGGCACAACCTATTTTACAATCCAGTTTAAGGGCATCAACAACAAGGGCTTTGGTGACTACGCAGACGGTATTGCGGCAACCTGCAAGGTAGCAGATGACTTCTCGCATGCGTTGGGTGATCCGGCTGAAAGCCAATTGGCCGCAGCCCTGCAGTACAGAAACACAAAGATGTGCCCGGCCGCCAGCGCGGGAGTTATTTTGCGCGGTGAATTTATCACCGCCAAGCTGGAAATTGTTCGCCCCTTAGCTAAAGAAATTGCCATTTATAGCAAATTAAAATGAAAACGATCCATTCAGTTCTATTCCTTATTTTTTGCATGCTATTAGCTGCTTGCCAGGCTACCACTTTACCGATGTCGGTCGCAGCACGCCTGCAAGCACCGGCTGAGGAAGTGCAGCAACAACTACGCGAAGTCACGGCAAAAATGTTAGGGCTCGATTCAGTCAATCTAGAAAAAAATACACTCAAAAACAGCAGCCAATTTGTATATGCACGCACGCCACGTTACGATGCGACAGGCCAATTGCTGCAAGGTCGTGTCATAGAACCGGGGCATTTATTTAAGCTGGTGCTACGCGACGGAAAGTGTTGGCTAGTCTATCAAAATAAAAATCAGGAGGCGTTGCTTGACTTGGCAAAATGTGTCGCCGAGTAACATCATAACGACTCCATTTTTTTCCATTATTTACCCAGACTGGCGTGACCGTCTGAGTAGTTTTTGTGTAAGATATTGGCCTTAGTAGCGACAACAATGTTGCGTTTATTTTTGCCACATCCAATCAAATTCGCATTGACATCCAAATCGAAAGCACCAAAATGCAAAAACGACAGTTTATAAAAACGATCAGCGCAACGGCTTTGGGTCTTGCTTGTGCACCCTTATTTGCCCAATCACCGAAAGAACCGCAAAAGTTTAGCCTTCAGGGAATCGATGTCAATGGTAAAAAATTAGACCTCAACGACTTTTTGGGTAAAACCGTATTAGTGAGTTTTTTTACTGCAGGTTGCAGTTTATGTACGCGTGATCTGAAATTGATGCGCGAATTTTATGTCGGTAATGCCAAGCGAAATTTCGTTCTGCTGGCGATTAATACTGATGAAAATAAAAAAGATTTTGATACTTACAATCAATTAATCGAATTGGCCATACCGAAAGAACAGCGTTTTCCGACGGTGTGGCGCAATGCGCCCGAGCACAAAGATAATTTCGGTGTCATATCGCGCCAACCCACCCATTTTGTGATTAATGCAAAAAGCCAATTCGTGTTTAAACGCGAAGGGACTTTTCAGCCCAATGATTGGGATAATCTTTGGGAATCATTAGGAAGTTAAGGGATGAATATGAATATACTCCCCTATTTTTCAATTTAAAAAACAAAAAGCGCACGTATAGCGTGCGCTTTGAGGCCTTTTATAAAAATACTCCTGGCAGTATATTTTTTACCGCGCGTATTTACACAACGATAGTTTGATGTTCGTCACCTGCACGGGCGCGAATCGTCCCAATGCGCGAGACGGATTCGCCTGCGGCATTGAGTTGCGCCATTGCTGCATCTGCGATCTCAGGCGCCACGATGACAACCATACCAATACCGCAATTGAAGACGCGATGCATCTCGGCATCCGCCACACCACCGTGTTGCTGTAACCATTTGAACAAAGGCGGCATTTCCCATGCTGTGCTGTCCAAAACGGCAGTCAGTTTATCGCCTAAAACACGTGGTACGTTTTCCACTAACCCGCCACCGGTAATGTGCGCCATGCCTTTGACTTCCATGCTCTCCATCAATGCCAGCAAGGGTTTGACATAAATACGCGTCGGCGCAATCAGCGCGTCGGCCAAGCTGCGGCCATGAAAATCTGCATTCAGATCTGGCTTGGCGACTTCAATAATCTTACGCACCAGCGAGAAGCCGTTGGAGTGAATGCCAGAAGATGCCATCCCAAGAATCACGTCCCCGGGAACGATCTTGCTGCCATCGATGATTTTTGATTTTTCGACCGCGCCGACAGCGAAACCGGCCAGATCATATTCGCCTTCAGGGTACATCGATGGCATTTCAGCGGTTTCGCCGCCAATCAGGGCGCAGCCAGCTTGCTCACATCCAAAAGCAACGCCTTTGATCACGTCGGTCGCGGTGGCGACATCGAGCTTGCCGCAAGCGAAATAATCAAGGAAAAACAGCGGCTCAGCCCCCTGCACCAGAATATCGTTGACGCTCATGGCGACCAGATCAATGCCGACCGTGTCATGGCGATTCAGGTGAAAAGCCAATTTCAGCTTCGTACCGACACCATCGGTACCCGACACCAGCACAGGTTCTTTGTATTTTTTGCTGATTTCAAACATGGCACCGAAACCACCAATGCCAGCCATCACGCCTTCGCGCATGGTGCGTTTGGCATAAGGTTTGATGGCATCGACGAGCGCATCGCCAGCGACCATATCGACACCTGCATCGGCATAAGAGAGAGAAACAGAAGGAGTAGTTGTGCTCATGATATTCGTCAGTAGGGGCGTGAAGCGGTAAAATAGCGAAATGCTAGGGAATTGCCAGATGGTGACTAGCAAAACCGCTATTTTAACAAATCGACCCGTCATTCACCTAGTTTTTGGGTGTTGGTTCGGCGACAACATGTCAAACAGCATGTCATTTTCATTTTTTACCGAACAAATACGTTTGACTCAATGCAACATTTATCACCCGTCATGAGGCAGTTAGTGTTAGATCTGGGCGTAGAAAAACCGCCTTCACTCGACACTTTTGTCACCAGCCAAAATACTGAACTGGCGCAATTACTGAGCCAGTTTTCTGCGCGCACGCCCAGCCAGTATGGCGAGCGCTTTGTTTATCTGTGGGGCGAAGCAGGGGCAGGCAAAACGCATCTGCTGCACGCGCTGGCGCAAACCGAGCACGCACGTTATATCGCCCCCGATGCGCCGGAAAGTAGCTTTACCCATACCCCGGAGATCACGCTCTATTTGCTTGATGACTGTGAAAAGCTGTCGCCGGCAGCGCAAATTGACGCGTTTGCGCTATTCAACGAAACCCGTGCGCATGGCGGTTTTTTGGTCGCAGCGGGGAATCATCCGCCGATGATATTAAACCTGCGCGAAGACTTGCGCACCCGCTTCGGTTGGGGTTTAATCTACCAGGTGCACGGGCTGACGGACGAAGATAAGATTGACGCGTTAGAGCGCTCTGCGCACGCGCGCGGTATGAGTATCTCCAGTGGCGTGTTACCCTATTTGATTACGCACTATCGACGCGATATGAGCTCCTTGTCGCAGATGCTACAT
>JACMRF010000021.1 GCA_014376575.1 Undibacterium sp. | reverse complement strand
TAGGTCTATGTTATTTTAAGATTTGTGCCGGATGGTCACTATTCAGCCCCCTAAGCGACGATACAACACCGCTCGTTATCGTCATGCCAGATTTGACCCACCCACGCTAAGCGCAATGGGCAAGCCGAAAATCAAAATGAAAAACATTGTCCACGAAAGACACGAAAGGCACGAACTTCAAAGAAAAAAATAGGCAAAATAGCTGATTTATATATTTTTCGTGCTTGTTTTTTCGTGTTTTTCGTGACTTTCGTAGACAAAAAAATGATCGTTTCGTAGGGAGCTCCATAGTAATGCCGGATGGCTGCACTAGCCAGCAAAAACGCCACTTCACCTAGCGGCGTAATAGCAGCAAGGGTACGTAAAATGAAGCGAAGACGGCCCTTTTGATTGGCGTTGATTTGTCATCGCGAGCGAAATGTTTTAGTTTTCCGTCAGTTTGTCTTTTAGCTACTTGCTCATGAACTGAATATTGTCGATAATTACTTTGTTACTTGGAGCGATTAGATGATCGACGCGCTTCGGTCATGCTGCTGGCAGAACGTCAGCGGGAAGTGATACGTTTCCTTGCCCGGTTTTTTTGTCATTGACCATTTTTTGTTTTTTGTCGAAAGATGCCTCACCTATGAAGGTTAATGTTGCCTCATTTAAAATGACCGCGCCACGCATAGCGTTGTTGGCAGCGGGCCTTACCTCTGTGATTATTCTGCTGGTTTTTCTGATATTTCGTTCTTCACCGATAGTGCCCATCACAGGCGCAAAGGTGATCATTGCATTGCCACATCAGATCAGTAGTGCGCCGGTGATTGTTGCTTTTGCTCAGGGGCTATTTCAGCAAGCGGGAGTGGACGTTACTAGTCAGCCTTTTCAGCTTGGAAAAGATGCACTCAATTCTGTCCTTGAAGGCAAGGCGGATTTGGCGGTGGTTGCTGATACGCCGCTAATGTTTGCGCTCCTCAACGGTGCAGATATCGCAATGGTCGCGGGCATCTCCCGCGGGCGCCGTACTTTGGCGATTGTGACGCGTAACGATCGCGGTATCACGCGCTTGAAAGACTTAAGCGGAAAATCGGTAGGGCTCACCTTCGGGACCAACATGCCTTATTTTCTTGATGCGATGTTGCAAACGTATGGCATTGCAAACGACGATGTAAAACAGGTGGATTTAAAAATCGCAGATATAAGCCTAGCGCTCAAGGATGGGAAAATTGATGCAGCAGTCATGTTTCAACCTTTTCTGGCTGAGCTTGAAGCCGACATGGGTAATAAAGTGAATGTTTTTTATGGTGAAGATGTGTATGCATTTCGCTTTATTTTGGCTGGCAAGCCCGCCTATATTGATAGTCATCCACAAGAAATTCGGCGCATCCTGAAAGCATTGATCGCAGCCAATCAATCCATTCATGCTTATCCAGATAAGGCGCTTGTTGCAGTGAGTAATGTGATGAAGATTGACGCCACAATTTTAGAAAAAATATTTGATCCGGATGACTACATCGTCTCTCTCGATCAGGCTATGTTAATCGCACTTGATGACCAATCGCGCTGGGCGATGCGGATGGGCATGGTTAAGCAAAGACCCATGCCAAACTACATCAATGCGATGAAATATCAAGATCTCAACGCCGTGTCGCCGACTGCCGTTACGTTTGTTCATTAGGAGCTAACTTGAAGATTCGATTACAAATCAGATGGCTGCTCGCCATGACTGCTCTCATCACTCCTCTCATCTTTAGCATGGCTTTTTTTTTCGTGCGAGATGTCGAGTCGGCAACGCAAGATATGAGTGATGCACAAGATCTGATTGATAGCGCTACCCTCTTGCGCCAGTTAGTGGTTGAAACCGCCTTATTCCATGAAACGAGAAGTCAGGAGCAATGGTACAAAAAAATAGCCAGCATGAAACTTCAAGTGGATGCGATGCGCGTTACTTCTGAACGTGAGGCCGCTGATTTGGTGCGTATTCGAAAAAAAATAGAGCTCATGCAGGGGATTTATTTTCGTCTAGCGGAAGTCTCGGATGCAAAATTAAACCTCGCATCATCTCGTTTATCTAAGATTGATGCAGGTATTGAATCACGCTCGATCACCTCTCTATTGGATTTTACGCTTGAAGTTATAGATATTGCGCATGACTTAATTCGCGGCAACCGTGAAGAAGCGTCGAAAGCCTTACGCCGCATGCAAGTGTCGCTAGGATTGGTGGTACTGGCAATGTGTTTACTCATCGCTTTTGTAGGGCGTCTGGTCGTGCACCATATACTTCGGCCTTTGCGCATTTTTGAACACGGCACGCAACAGATTGCCGCTGGCGACTATTCGCACCGTTTAAAACTATATCAGCAAGATGAAATAGGCGAATTGGCAACGGCATTTGATTCGATGACCTTGCGGGTAGGCGCAACCTCACACGAGCTTGAAAAACAAAGCGCTGATTTGTCAGATATCGTCAACATTCGTACTCTTGAATTATCGAAGGCGAAAGACGTCGCGGAAGCACTTTCAAGATATTCGCGTAGCTTAATCGAAGCAAGTTTAGATCCATTGGTCACGATCAATACCGAGGGTAAGATAACCGACGTGAATAATGCAACGGAACGCGTGACGGGCATAGAACGACTAGAAATGATCGGACGTGATTTTGCCCACTATTTCACTGAGCCGGAAAAAGCGCGTCAAAGTTATGAGCAGGTATTTGCCGACGGATTTGTTACCGACTATCCGCTCGCCATTCAGCATATTTCCGGTGCGGTGACGGAAGTTCTTTATAACGCCAGCGTGTACCGTGATGATGAAGGTAAGGTCATCGGTGTACTCGCTACAGCGCGCGATGTGACTGAACGTAACCTGCTTGACCAAGGCCTGCGCGAAAACCGTATTGAACTACAGCAGGCAATGACGATTGCCGAGAAAGCGAATATCGCGAAATCTGAATTTCTCTCTAGCATGAGTCACGAGCTGCGCACGCCGCTCAATGCGGTCCTCGGATTCGCACAGTTAATGGAATCTGACTCACCGTCGCCGACGCCGTCTCAAAAAAAGAGTATTGATCAGATTCTCAAAGCTGGTTGGTATCTATTAGAGCTAATCAACGAAATTCTTGATCTCGCCGTGATCGAGTCGGGCAAGACAGTACTCTTTTTGGAGCCGATATTACTCGATGAAGTGATCGTTGAATGTATTGAATTGATGGAGCCCAAAGCAAAACAACGAGATGTCGATTTGTTGTTTTCAATATCGAATACCGGAAATGTTGTTCAACTTGATCGAACTCGAATCAAGCAAGTTCTGATCAATTTTCTTTCTAATGCCGTGAAATACAATAAACCTGGCGGAACAGTTACGTTTGAATTTGATCGCCGCTCTTCCTCATTGATTCGTCTCAATATCAGGGATACGGGATTCGGCATGACCGAGGAGCAACTGGCGCAACTTTTTCAGCCGTTTAACCGTCTTGGACGAGAAGGAACTGCAGAAGAGGGAACTGGAATTGGCCTTGTCACGAGCAGGAAACTAGTTGAAATGATGGATGGTATTGTTGGGGTGGAGAGTTCCGTCGGTGTTGGAAGTGTTTTTTGGATCGAATTTACATTAGCCGAGGTATCGCAAACGCGAGTGGATGAGGTTAAGGATAGCAAACCGAAGGTTACGCAAACCGAACTCGTCTCGGCTCAACATACCGTCTTATATATTGAAGACAATGCAGCCAACTTGGCATTGGTCAAACAACTCGTTTTGCGTCGCGCTGGGATGCGAATGTTAAGCGCCGCAGATGGCAATGTAGGAGTCGAATTTGCCCGCGCTTATCAACCAGACGTCATCTTTATGGATCTTAATTTACCAGGCATCAGCGGGCTGGAAGCAATGCGCCTCTTGCGCTCGGACCCAGCAACAAGGCGTATTCCCATTGTTGCACTCAGTGCCGAGGCTTCACCACTTGATATTGAGAATGGGCTCGCCGCTGGATTCTTTGCTTACCTGACCAAACCTATCTCGGTTCATGCGTTCATGGAGACGTTAGATTTCGCACTAAAATCGATGCAGGTCAAAGAACATTAGTCGTTGGCCCCATTAATGCACAACATCAACATGCGCCGGCACTTTTTGTGTGTTGCAAAATACAAAGACACATCTGAATGATGATCATGTTTTGATCAATGACGATGATAGTAGTTACCACATTTCAAATCGTGTCATTAAAATGAGAAGTGCTATTGGTCAAGTGATCGCAAGAGTTCTGCAACATGCCGACACAACCCGCATGGATCGCGTTCTAGGCCTATGTTATTTTAGGATTCATGACGAATCGCTACCCAAACCAACATCGCCCAAGCCAGCAAAAGCGCCACCCCACCTATTGGCGTAATCGCGCCCAACATTCGGGTGCCGGTCAATGCCAGCGCGTACAGGCTGCCGCTGAAAATGACGATGCCGATAAACATGGTGATGCCTACGCGTTTTAACATGACTTGATTGAAGCGTGGCATCAGCAGGGCGATGGCGATCAGGCCTAGGGCGTGCATCATCTGGTAGTTGGCTGCTGTTTGCCAGATTGTGAGCATTTCTGCGCTGAGGATTTGTTTTAAGGCGTGCGCGCCGAAGGCTCCGGCGGCAACTGCGATGAACATGTTGATGGCGCCTGCGGCGATGAGGTGGCGATCTTGCATTTTGGATTTCCGTGGGAATTTGTGTGCGCTATTGTAGAGCAGGGCGAAAAAAATGGCTGATTTGTTGTCGGCCATTTTTTTGTTAACTCCCTTCTCCCGCGAGCGGGAGAAGGGCAGGGGATGAGGGTGTTTGATCAGCCGCCATGCAAGCATTTCCAAGCTGTTCGCTTTTTTTATCGGCATTTCGCTAGTTTGAACCGCCCTCACCCTAGCCCTCTCCCGCTTGCGGGAGAGGGGACTGGCTACGCGGCTTTTTGCGTTGGCTGTGCCACGTTAAACTCCGCCAACAAGCTCGCTTCCTTGGCTTTGGCTGCGACCAGATGCCGCTCTTTAATATGACCATATCCGCGGATGTCTTCGGGGATGCTGGCGATGGCTACTGCCTTGCTCAAGTTGTCTACCGTCAGCTGCGCCAATAGTTTAGTCAGCGTTTGCTGGTACTCGCCGATTAACGCTCTTTCCATTTTGCGTTCTTCTGTATAGCCGAAGACGTCAAAGGTGCCGCCGCGCAGGGCTTTGAACTTTGCCATCAGCGCAAAGGCTTTCATCATCCATGGGCCGAATTGCTGTTTGATCAGATGGCCTTTG
>JACMRF010000020.1 GCA_014376575.1 Undibacterium sp. | reverse complement strand
ACATCGGGCGTATTTGTTCTAGCCTTGCGGGGAGTTGTATTTTAACTTTGTCATTACTCAAAAAACCATCTTGTGCCCCGAGCTTACCTATTGCCGCCATTGAACCTTTATCCAAGGCTGCCTTGAGGCCAGCACCGGCATCCTGATTACTCAGGTCCGAGAATGATAATGCGAATGCGGAGGTTGATAAAAAAGCCGCCAAAAAGAAGAATAAAGTAGTCAGAAAATTTAATTCGACGCTCTTATTTGATGACATATTGCCCCCTAAAATTAACGAGTTACACTTCTTCAATCAAGAACAAGCGTCGATGCTCCTTGATGGCAAAACGATCCGTCATGCCGGCAATATAGTCTGCGATTTTTCTTGCCTGCAATGTACGCGATTGCTCATCTGAACTGCTATTTTTAATTTGATAATCTGGCGGCAATAGTATGGGTTCCGCCATCAGCACTTCAAACAATTCACGCACCGTTGTTCTGGCTTTGCTCGTCATCCTATTCACCTGATAATGACGATACAAATTTTCACGTAAAAATTGTTTCAATATTTTAGCTTCTCGATGCATTTCATCAGAGAATGCAATCATCGGACCCATCTGCCTTACCTGGTCTACCGATTTTGGTGCAAAATCAGCAATGCGTTGTTCTGATGTTTGAATAAGATCAATGATTAGATCGTTAATCATCTGGCGTATGGTTTCTGCAATAGCACGCCGTCCATTGACGGATGGATACGCTTCATCAACCGCATGGCGATGGCGCGCATAAAAATCCAACTCCATCAGTTTTGATTCCAGCAATAAGCCTGAGCGCAAACCATCATCAATATCGTGATTATTGTAGGCAATTTCGTCTGCCAGATTGGTGAGTTGTGCTTCCAGACTTGGCTGGGCTTTATCGATAAAACGCTGGCCAACATCGCCGAGATTTTTTGCATTATGCAGTGCACAGTGCTTAAGTATTCCTTCGCGAGCCTCAAATGTCAGGTTAAGCCCATCGAAGGCCGCGTAGCGCTCTTCTAAGGCATCCACTACCCTTAGGCTCTGGAGATTATGTTCAAAGCCGCCATAGTCTTTCATGCAGGCATTCAAGGCATCTTGCCCCGCATGCCCGAATGGCGTATGCCCGAGATCATGCGCCAGCGCTATCGCCTCTACCAAATCCTCATTAAGACGTAAATTGCGTGCGATAGAGCGACCAATCTGCGCCACTTCAAGACTGTGCGTTAGACGAGTGCGAAACAAATCGCCTTCGTGATTGACGAAGACCTGTGTTTTATATTCTAAGCGCCTGAACGCTGTGCTGTGGATGATCCTGTCACGATCACGTTGATATTCAGATCTGGAACCTGGCTTTGCCTCCGCAAATTTCCGGCCGCGCGAAGTGGCTGACTGTGCGGCATAAAGGGCGAGGTGCGCATCAGTGAACATAGCGACAGACGTAAGTTGAGGTTAAATACAAGCTCGCAAGGTGGCGAGCAATATCTCTTTGGGCACGATAGTAATAAGAGGCGCGCCCAAAGGTTTTAGAAGAATAAATTTAATCTTACCACCTACATTCTTTTTATCAACCTCCATCAACTCCAACCACCGCTCCACTCCCAAATCAGGAGCAATAATTGGCAATCCCGCCGCCTCAACTAGTTTTTGGATGCGAATCTTACTGACATAATCGATATATCCCATGCGATGCGACAGATCTGCGGCCATGACCATGCCGCATCCAACTGCTTCACCATGCAACCATTTACCGTAACCAAGACCTGATTCAATTGCATGACCAAAGGTATGGCCAAAATTGAGAACGGCACGCAAACCGCCTTCGCGCTCATCCTGGCGCACTACGTCAGCTTTAATTTCACAAGATCTGGTAATCGAATACGCTAAAGCCACAGGATCTTTAGCACGCAATTTCTCGATATTTGCTTCTATCCAAGCAAAAAAGACCGCATCAATAATAGCGCCATGCTTGATCACTTCGGCCAACCCTGCTGACAATTCGCGATCTGGCAAAGTATTCAACGTTGAAGTATCAGCAATGACCGCTTGTGGTTGGTAAAAAGCACCAATCATATTTTTACCGAGCGGATGATTAATACCCGTCTTGCCTCCAACAGAAGAGTCGACCTGTGATAACAGGGTAGTTGGAATCTGTACAAAAGGCACGCCGCGCATGTAGGACGCAGCGGCGTATCCAGTCAAATCGCCAATCACTCCACCACCTAAGGCTAACAAAGTAATATGACGGTCACATTTTGCGACTAATAGTGCATCGAACACCAACATAAGGCTAGACCAGGTTTTTTGCTCCTCGCCATCTGGTAAAACTATGCTGGTAACATGTTTGCCTATTGCGCGCAAATTATCTTCCAGCATGGACAAATACAAGGGCGCGACCACCGTATTGGTGACAATGGCAACACGTTGCCCATGAATATACTTTCCTAATAACTCTTGCGATGCCAGTAAAGAATGACCAATTGCGATCGGATAGCTACGATCGCCAAGTTCTACCTGAAGTGTTTGCGCTGTCGCTTGTTGATGCATGACTGAAGAATTCTTTGAAATAACCGCACCTGGCATTTGTTGCAGCTGCGTTAATATGGATTGCATGAGGAATTGGACATTCGGTCGCCCGGTATCGATGATCAAATGGGCAACTTCCTTATATAAGGGCTCACGTTGTGCTTCAAGCTCTTCAAGTTTT
>JACMRF010000019.1 GCA_014376575.1 Undibacterium sp. | reverse complement strand
TGCGATCGCCGAAGCCCGCGAGCGCGGTGGCCAGTACCTAGTCCTCGCCTTGTGTTATTACGTAGCATTTTTAACGACCAGTCGGCCGACCGAAACCCGCACCCTCAGGAGATCCGACATCAAGCCCGACGGTCTGGAAATGGATATCGGCAAGCGCCGCGGCAACCAGGCGGCCAAGCGTAAATTAATCCGCTGGTCGCCGAAGCTGAAAGCCACAATTGACGAAGCTGTCACCCTGCAGGTAACGCCGGGCATTCTGGTGTTCGCCAATACCTCTGGCCAGCTGTACAGCCGCAGCGGATGGACGACGATTTGGACCCGTCTGATGGTCTATTGTGAAGCCAGGGCGAAAGCAGAAGGCGTCACGTTTGAACGATTCGCCTTAAAAGACATGCGCCCGAAATCAGTTACCGAAAGGAAAGAGCGCGGCGAAACAAACATCACCGACGCCACCGGCCACAGCGACGAGAGAATGATCAATCAGACCTATGATCGACGGACAATTAAGAAGGTGAATTCAACCGAGTAGAGAACTATTTGGAAAATAATCTTCCAAAAATTGGAACTTCATCTTCCAAAAAAATGAAAAAGCCCACTCGAAAGCGGGCTAAGTCATTGATTATATTGGGGTGATCGATGGGGCTCGAACCCACGACAACAGGAATCACAATCCTGGACTCTACCAACTGAGCTACGACCACCACTGAAACTCGTCTTTTGCACTGCATTAATGCCCTGCAAGCGAGCCACGAATTATACGAGTGTTTAGGCTTCATTGCAATTACTTTTCGCTTAATCGTTCGGCTTTAGATAATTAATATCCGTGTCCAAGACGTATTCAAGCTTATTTTTTTGCAAAAAAAAGCCTACTAAAATGAACGTAGGCTAACTCACAATTATAGTGAGACGGAGGGAGTTGCATTGAAACGCGACCAATATATTCCAAGCCCCCCCCTACTTCTCAGTACGCTATTACAAATTTTTACGACTCACTTTAATTTGACACACTTCTCATATCTCACATTTTGCCGTCGGCACCATTGATTGATCGCGCTTTCACAAGGATATCGATAGTTTCACGTTTTTTATCCTTACCCTCAACAACCAGTGTCAGCGGTATTGCATCACCCAGTTTTATTTGCGCTTTTAAATCCATTAGCATCAAATGATAACCGCCTGGTTTCAGCTCGATCGACTTGCCGGCTGGAAGTTCGAGATATTCTATTGGACGCATCTTCATGACATTCTTTTCCATTTTCATTTCATGAATTTCCGCGATACCGGCGGCGGATGTTTGCACTGAAATCACGCGCGCATCTTTATTCGATTGTATGTCGAAAAAAACGCCTGTTGCCATTTGCTGCGGCACGGTTGCCCTCACCCATGCATTTTTAACGGTTACTTGAGCCTGTGCGGAGATCGCTGCCATTGAGACGACGAACGCACTTATTAATTTAAGAGAATTTTTCATCATTACATTTTTCCTTTTATCGTATTAATTATGTTGGTTACTGGTCTGATCCGCCATCGCCTGTACTCGCTGCAAAGCTTCAACAAGCAAAGTCGGATCGCCTAATGCAAGCTTTTTGCTATCCGACAAAATCTGTCGAAATGCACGGGCGCCTACCATTCCCGTGGTCAAGCCAAGCATATGGCGCGTAATGCTATTGAGCTTCAAGCTCTTTTTACCGTGACCGTATTTTTGCAGCTGATCGCTGATATAAGGCAGCATCAGTTCAATCACTTCTGCGCGAGTTTTGGACGGACTATCGTCACCATAGTAACGCGCATCAAAACTCGCCATCAAATAGGGATTATGGTAAGCCTCTCGTCCCAGCATCACGCCATCGACATGCTGCAAATGCAGATCGATTTCTTCTGTAGTTTTAATACCGCCGTTGATCAAAATTTCTAGTTGTGGGAAATCGCGTTTAAGCTGATACGCATAGTCGTATTTAAGTGGTGGCACTTCGCGATTTTCTTTTGGACTCAAACCCTTGAGTATCGCATTGCGCGCATGCACCACAAAAGTCTGGCAACCGGCATCGGCAATCTGCCCAACAAAATCACGTACAAAATCGTAGGATTGCACATCGTCAATACCAATGCGATGTTTTACTGTCACATCAATGTTAACGGCGTCTTTCATCGCCTTGACACAATCAGCAACCAGCGTAGGTTCTGCCATCAAGCAAGCACCAAAAGCGCCCTTCTGCACGCGCTCTGACGGACAGCCACAATTTAAATTAATTTCGTCGTAACCCCATTGCTCGCCGAGTTTGGCACTCTTTGCCAGATCAACAGGGTCACTACCGCCCAGCTGCAAGGCAACTGGATGTTCTTCCTGATTAAAGTCGAGGTGATACGGCACGTCGCCATGGATTAAGGCACCTGTCGTCACCATCTCAGTATAGAGCCAGGTATGGCGCGTAATCTGACGATGAAACAGACGGCAATGTCTATCACTCCAATCCATCATGGGGGCAACTGAGATGCGGCGGGAAGGTAAGGCAGAGGTATTCACGTAAGAATTATTAGGCTATTTTTCACAGCCCATATTGTACCGCGCCACCGTGTTATAGATGAATTTGCGCGATTAACAATAGATGACGAACCGCTTTTATGAATAGAGAATTACTTCTTCGCCAGCTTGCGTGCGGCGAGCATGCCACCGATGGAGCCAAACAAATGGCCCTCCCAGGAAATACCATTTTGCCCCGGCAGCACGCCCCAGAGCAAGCCCCCATATACAAAGGCGATGACACCAGACGCTAACACGGACAATAAACTACGCTCAAAATAACCGCGCGAAATCAAAAAACCAAGGTAGCCAAACACCACGCCGCTGGCGCCGATATGAACAGAATGACTTGCACCGATCAACCAAGTACCCAAACCACCAATCAGCATTGCCATTACAGTCACCCAATAAAAATCACCGGTACGCCGCAACATCACGAACCAGCCCAGCGAAATCAACGGTAAAGTATTGGCAATCAAATGCGCAAAATTTGCATGTAAGAAAGGGGCGAAAAAGACGCCACGCAAACCCAACTGCGTGCGCGGCACTATGCCATATTGTCTTAATTGACCGCCAATAAAAAAATCAACGCACGCAACGCACCACATGGTGCCGACAAAACACGCGAGAATGGTGCCATGGGTTTTGATTTCGCATAGCCAACTATTCTTTTGAAATTTGCACATATTTTATATTTTAGAATTTTCAATAGTGCGTAATGGCGGCGCCTGTTTTTATTTTCAAACATAAGCTAAAACACGTTAATTTTAAGCCCAGAATTTTCATTAGGATTGGCAATGATGATGGATGCACTTTTCGAGTTAGTTTTGCTGCGAACAAGGCGCCAATAGCGAGCTATTGGCAACGAAGATCAAAAAAAATGACCGAAAATGCGCCGTCAGCATGCCAAGAGCACCGCAGGTGCCCCTAATGGAAAATCTGGGTTAACTATTATCTGTGCCACACAAGACATCCACACATTGCGTCGTTGAATTCACCTGTTCAAGTACGACCAATATTCACGGTATTCGAGAAAGAAAAATGGTGCAAATAATGTTGATTATCGAAGTTTGATCCAATCAACTACATTTGCGAAATCATGGACATTTTTCAATACGGCAATCGCGTCAATTTTATCCTTCAGTCATATCATTTCTTGCTCAAACATTGCGATGGCGGTAGCAGCAACCTGGCTAGTATCATAGTACGCATAGCCACCAACACCAACGGCACCGATCACAGGCAACCAACGCGACAAGCTTTTACCCAGCACTTGCTTCGAGACATGAATACCGACCTTGTACGATATGCTTTGCATGAATTTTAAGGATACTGGTCGAACCAAAAATCGATCTCCTACTCTTACCACCAGATCGCGTACGGCCTGTGCCACACTATGTCGGAACAAGCAATACATCATGTGCTCTTGGCTCAAGCTAGCACTCTTTCCATAGAGAGCGGCTATATCGACAACCAATTGCGTTTGAATTTTCCATATCGCCATCATTTCAGGAGCGATGGTTAGCCATCCTAATGTGCCGACTGGCAGCGCAAGAGAACCTGCTACCAGTGCCGCTTTAGCGGATGCAAAGTTAGTACGATGGCGCGCTGCTTCTTTTGGCTTGCTACTTTTTAGCTCCGTTGAAGTTGGTATTTCACCCGCAAATTCAAGTATGCTTTTTGCTAACGCACTGGTTGATTTATTGACACCCTTAATTTCTATCATAGTTTTTATCCACGCAATGAAATGTTGGATTAGGCCATTTGTGCCATCGCACAGTCCGCATAAAAAGTGCGCCCATTAACGTTACGCAGCCACAACGCGTCGGTCATTCGCTAATCGAGCTTTGCCAAGAGCTTCGTCTGCGCGCAAGAGCATACTATCCGGAGTATCGCCATCAAGCATGGTAGCCACACCAACGCTCGCACTTACTTTGAGCTCTTTGCCAGCGACAGCTACTGGCATGGCGCCTATCGTTGCCAGTGCTCGGCTAGCGACGATGCTGGCGATTTCCGCAGATGCTTCTGGCAATAAAATACAAAACTCCTCGGTACCATAGCGAGCGAGACAGTCGTAACTACGTGTCGCTCTTTTCACCCGCTTGGTTACTTCGACCAAAACTATGTCACCAGCATATGGGCCATGTTTTTCGCGTATTTGTTTAAAGTGATCCAGATCGAGGACCAACATCGACAATGGCTTGCCCATGCGTGCGTGTCTCTGCAATTCTGATTCACTGACACGCATAAATTCACGTCGATTGGCTATACCAGTGACTGGATCGGTGCTCTCCTGGCGATCTAATTCCATTTCAGCGCTGAGTATTTTACGTCGATAGCGGTGTAAGTAGGACGAGATGCCATGTCCGGTATAGGCGCTGGCCAACAATATTACGGCTACGCTGACCACATAGGCAAAAACAGGAATAATTTTATAGGTAAGTAAACCAAGTGAAGCAATCAGAAAACCGGTCATCGCCGGGCGCAACATCCTCAAGGGCGAAGGCACGGTAATGAAATAAATCATGCATATCCATGCGTCTACCAAATAATGGCCGAAGTAATCTTTGGGCAAACTGGCATTACTAATGAATTGCATCAAAAGTACGGCAGCGCTCCAGCACAGAATTTGCAGATCGAGATGTTTTGGATCAATGATGCTTACGGTTTTTTTCAATAACCAGTAAGAGTAAAAAAACAAGATGGCGCGTAAAAAAAACAAACCCAAAAAACCAAAACCCAAGGAAAGAAAAGCAAAATCTACATACGCCAACGGAATAGCCGCCCACATGACGACTCGAACAACTTTGCGACATTGTGCCCTGTCTTGTTTAAGATAATGCAAACGATAGACTTCTTCACTAACATCGGGATAACGAACTTGCATAATCACCTCCTTTTCTTCTTATATTTTGAGCGCATGACGCATTGATATTGTTGAAATATGAGAAATATTGTTCTTTAGTATAGTCGTTGAGTGTAGCCCTGTTTTTACGACAACGATACAAACCACCTATGACTATGCTAAATTAACGGCTAAATTATGTTTCGCTTCTTACTTTATTTCCTTGTGCCAATTAAACTACGTCCATCACGCTTTCCAAACAAGTCAAACACAAAGTTTGACGCTATTGTTTTACTCCATAATTTCAATTTTCGCCTTCAATTGAATCATCAGCCAGCAAGCTGTTGATGCCCATTGTTTGCCCTCCAGATCTCTGGATCTTTGATCAGATCATTTAATTTTTTATCTTCTACTATTAAACATGGCCGATATTTTTCTCTATGACAATTGGGAGCGCCAGCTTCGTGTCTTTTCTCCTATTCACAAAGACTGGGTTGGTCTATATTGCTGCGGCCCAACAGTCTATAACTATGCGCACATAGGTAACTTACGCACCTATCTTTTTGAAGATATATTACGTCGCACTATCGAATTAAACGGCTACCTTGTTCGCCATGTCGTCAACATCACAGACGTGGGCCATCTGGTCTCCGATGCCGATGATGGTGAAGACAAGATGGAAGCGGGTAGCCGCCGTACGGGCGAATCTGCCTGGGACATTGCTGAAAAATATACGCTTGCCTTCAAACAAGATTTGCACAGCTTGAATATGCTGCAGCCACATATCTGGTGCAAGGCTACCGACCATATTGCAGAGCAGATCTCTTTCATATCATGTATAGAACAAAAAGGTTTTTGCTATACCACTTCGGACGGCGTATATTTTGACACGTCAAAACAAGATGATTATGGTTATTTGTCGCGCCTGAATCGGGACGGATTAGAGGCTGGCAAGCGGGTCGATATCGGCGAAAAAAGAAACTCCACGGATTTCGCACTTTGGAAATTTAGCCCTAAAGAGAGTCAGCGCCAGATGGAATGGGAAAGCCCATGGGGTAGAGGATTTCCAGGTTGGCATATTGAATGCTCAGCAATGTCAGCCAAGTATCTTGAACCATGGTTTGATATACATTGCGGCGGTGAAGATCATATCGCAATTCATCATAGTAATGAGATTGCACAAAATCAGGCGTGCCATGGCACGCGCCTAGCTAATTTTTGGATGCATGGCTACTTTCTGCAAATTGATCAGGGCAAGATGTCTAAATCAAGCGGGGATTTTCTGCGCTTGCAAAGTTTAGTTGACTTGGGCATTGATCCATTAGCGTATCGTTGGCTATGTTTGTCGGCCCATTATCGCAGTCAGCTGAACTTCAATTGGGAAGCACTGAAAGCGGCGCAAACGGCACTACAACGCTTGCGTGAGCTGTATTTTGCCATGCCTGAGGCGGGCAATATAGACCAAGATTTTGCAGAAAAATTCAAAGCTGAAGTCAATCAGGATCTCAACTTACCCAAGGCTGTTGCCGTGATGTGGGAGATGCTGAAGTCTGCCCTACCAGATGCGGAGAAAAAAGCAACTCTGAATTATTTCGACCGTGTGTTGGGTCTGGATTTAAAGCAATGGCAGCCAAAACAAACTGAGATTTCCGAAGAAGTGACTGCCTTAGTTGAACAACGCAAACTTAGTCGATTGAATAAAAATTGGGCAGAATCAGATAGATTGCGCGATGAAATCAAGCGTCTAGGTTACGAGTTGGAAGACACGACAGAAGGAATGAAGGTCAAGTTAAACAATTAAGTAAGTTAATTCATCCGCTTCATTCCGACGCGGATGAATCTTCAATAGTACGAACTCAGACCGTCGAAATCAATCGTTCAGGTGCCAAGATTCCATATTCCTGCAGCTGCGCTGATCCTAGCAACTGTAAATTCGACTCTCGATACACGCGCACTCTTCCCGCGACTTCCGGCAAATCGACAGCTTCCTTGGCCAACGCAAGACGCTGCCCCTGCAAAAAACGTTTTGCCAATTCATCGCTTAACAACACTTGTGGAAAACTCATCAATAACGCATCTACCGGAGCCAATAGCGTCAACCGCAGTTGCTCTTCCATCGCTGTTAAGGCTTCTAGCGTAACGGCATTTTCCAGCAACAGATGCCCGACATGCGTACGACGCAAAGCGTTCAAGTGCGCGCCGCAACCTAAAGCGGCACCGATATCTTCGCCAAGTACACGAATATAAGTACCTTTACTACAACGAATATTCAGGGTCAAAAAAGGAGAGGTGTAACTGGAAAACTCCAGAATATGAATGGTCACAGGACGCGCTTCGCGCTCCAAAGTTATGCCAGCACGGGCATACTCGTAAAGCGGCTTGCCATCGCGTTTAAGTGCAGAATACATCGGCGGCACTTGCAAAATATCACCAGTAAATTGCAACAAGGCCGCGCGAATTTGCTCTTCACTCACATTAACCGCGTGTGTCTCCAGTACCTCACCTTCGGTATCACCTGTAGTCGTGGTAATACCTAAATGCACCACGGTTTGATAAGTTTTATCGGCTTCCAGTAAATCCTGAGAAAATTTTGTCGCTTCTCCAAAACAGAGCGGCAGCAGACCGGTAGCGAAAGGATCAAGCGTACCGGTATGTCCGGCCTTTAATGCGTTAAGCAAGCGTTTGACTTTGATGAGGGCGTCGTTACTCGACCAAGCAACTGGTTTATCCAGTAGCAATACCCCATGCACAGGTACACGAGGTGCTTTCTTCGTTTGAGTTGTCATTGGTATATGAGTTAAAAGCGAATCGCACAAGGGCGAACAAAATATCAAAGAAATGAATTAATTTAAATTTGATATTTGTCGTAAAACGATATTAATCTTCGCCATCATCTTTGGACCGTGTTGCATTCGCTTCATCGATCAATTTCGACATGGCAATTCCGCGCATGGTAGAAGTATCGTGAACAAAATGTAATTGAGGCAAAGTATGGATATGCAAACGCAATCCTAACTGCGCGCGTAGAAACCCAGATGCTTTATTCAAGCCATCCAGTGTATTCTTGACCGAGATAGGATCATCTTTCAAGGTTGTAAAATAGATTTTTGCATGTGCATAATCTGGAGTGAGTTGAACCTCAGTCAGCGTGATCATACCGACCCTAGGGTCTTTCAATTCAGACCAGATAATTTCAGCGACATCACGCTGAATTTGATCTGCAACACGCAAACCGCGTGCGGGGATAGATTTACTATTTTTTGCCATAATAATTACAAAAACACTACAAAAATATTACAAAAATGCGGGGAAATAAAAAGGGAGCAAAAGCTCCCTTTTTTATGACTGCTACAGGGTTCGAGCAATTTCTTGAACTTCGAATACTTCCAGAATATCACCAACTTCAATCTCATTATAAGACTTCAGAGATAAGCCACATTCCATACCGGCTTTGACTTCTTTAGCATCATCTTTATAACGTTTCAAGGAATCCAATTCGCCAGTCCATACAACCACATTGTTGCGTAACAGACGTACTGAAGAACTGCGCTTGACGGTACCTTCGGTGACCAGGCAACCGGCGATAGAGCCAACTTTACTGACCGAGAAGACTTGACGTATTTCGACTTGACCAATGACTGTTTCGCGTTTCTCTGGTGCCAACATACCTGATAATGCCGCTTTAACTTCATCGACCGCGTCATAAATGATGTTGTAATAACGGATATCCACACCATGTGACTCAGCTAACTTACGTGCCGATGCATCCGCACGAGTATTGAAGCCGATGATGACTGCCTTGGAAGCTACTGCCAGATTGACGTCGGACTCTGAAATACCACCGACTGCAGCATGAACGACTTGCACTCGTACTTCATTCGTCGACAATTTAACCAACGACTGCACCAAAGCTTCTTGCGAACCTTGCACATCAGTCTTAACAATAATAGGTAGATTTCTAACTTCGCCTTCACCCATATTATCAAAGATGTTTTCCATCTTGGCAGCTTGCTGTTTGGCAAGTTTAACATCGCGATATTTACCTTGACGGAACAAGCCAATCTCGCGCGCTTTACGCTCGTCGACCATCACCATGAATTCCTCACCTGCGGCAGGGACTTCAGTCAAACCTTGAATTTCTACTGGAATAGACGGACCTGCTTCACTCGTATTCTTACCGTTTTCATCCAACATCGCACGAACGCGTCCATAAGAAGAGCCAGCAAGAACAACATCGCCGCGCTTCAAGGTGCCGGATTGAACAAGAACTGTGGCTACCGTGCCGCGACCTTTGTCCAAACGGGATTCAATGACTAAACCTTTAGCTGGGGCATTCTTCGGTGCGCGCAATTCCAACACCTCGGCTTGCAAGAGAACTTGTTCTAGCAATTCATCAATACCTTCGCCTGTTTTGGCAGAAACTGGTACAAATGGTGACTCACCGCCATACTCTTCTGGTACAACGCTCTCTGCCACCAATTCTTGCTTAACACGGTCCATATTAGCACCAGGTTTATCAATTTTATTGATAGCGACAACCAAAGGCACACCAGCCGCTTTTGCGTGAGCAATTGCCTCTTTAGTTTGCGGCATAACGCCATCATCAGCCGCAACTACCAAAATTACTATATCAGTGGCCTTTGCACCTCGTGCACGCATGGCAGTAAATGCTTCATGACCAGGTGTATCAAGGAACGTAATCATTCCGCGCGGAGTTTCTACGTGATATGCACCAATGTGTTGGGTAATTCCGCCAGCTTCACCAGAAGCCACTTTGGCGCGACGAATATAATCAAGCAAAGATGTTTTACCATGATCAACGTGGCCCATTACCGTAACAACCGGCGCACGAGGGGCGGATTCATATTCAGCGTGTTCTGCCACATCCGTCAGCATCGCTTCAGGATCGTCGAGCTTAGCGGCAAATGCTTTGTGGCCCATTTCTTCAACCAAAATCATGGCTGTTTCTTGGTCCAAAACCTGATTGATGGTGCACATTTGACCCAGTTTCATCAAATGTTTAATAACTTCGGATGCCTTTACTGACATTTTATGTGCTAACTCAGCGACTGTAATAGTCTCAGGCACGTAAACATCTTTAACAATTGCTTCAACCGGTGCTTGGAAATTCGATTGTTCATCTTGTTGATTTGAACGGCGCCCCTTTGGACCACCCTTCCAGCCATCACGGCCAGTAGGCGTGTTTCCACGCGTCTTAATGCCGCCGCGTTTTTTCGCATCATCCTGCCATGTAGACGACACATTGGCAGATTTAATTGATTTTTTATCGACAACGGCGCCGACGACAGGTTTAACTTCTTTTTTATCACCGGCCGGCTTTTTATCAGCTGCTTTTTTATCTGCTGGCTTATGCAAGGTACCCGCTGCAACTGCTGGTACAGCAACTACTGGCGCGGCAACTTTTGGTCTACGCGCAGCGTCCATCATTTCTTTAATTTGAGCTACTTCATCCGCCACTTTTTTACGTGCGGCATCATTAATAGCTACACGAACCGCAGCCTCCTTAGCATCCGCATTTGCTTTTTTCTTTGAGTCTTCAGCTGCTTTTTTCTTACCATCCTCGTCATCAACGCGTTTTTTTTCTTCAACAGAATGCGCAGTTTCTGTCACCACCTCAGGTATTGGAGCAGGAGGAAGTTTTGCAGCTACTTTGTTGTTCGCTTTTGCAGGTGCTTTTGCAGCAATATTAAGCGCGGTAGCAGCAGAAATAGCAGCCTGCTCAGCCATAAGTTTGTCTGCCTCCACTTTTGCTGTTGCGGCGGCAGCGAGCTCCAAGTCACGCAACACATTTGCTTGCGATTCTTTTTCAGCTTCCAATTTTGCAAGATAAGCTTGCTTCTCTATCAGCTCAGCTTCTTGACGAGCAATCAATTCGGCTTGCTTGCGCTCTTCAGCTTCGAGACGTTCCGCTTCAACCGGATCAACGGCAATAACCGGACGCTCACCCTGCTCATCAGAAGCACTCTCATCGCGCTTAACAAAGGTGCGCTTCTTCCGAACTTCCACTTGGATTGTACGAGACTTACCAGTAGCATCTGCCTGCTTAATCTCAGTATTTTCCTTCCGGGTTAAAGTGATTTTTTTCTTGTCGGCATCGGCAGTTACACCATGCGACCGACGCAAGTGTTCCAACAATTTATCCTTGTCTTCTTTTGACAGCACATCGGACGTCGAGCTTTTACTAACGCCTGCGGCATGCAATTGCGTGAGCAGCAAATCCGCTGACATCTTCAGCTCGGTGGCAAATTGAGCTACATTATTACTCGCCATTCAGTCCTCTTTTTCTCTGTGCGCTTGATGAAACGCGTAAATATAATTATTAACTCGTGATTTATTTTGCTTCTACGAGTTTCCATGCCGAGGCTAACAACGCCTTGGCATGCTCATCATATTTAGCGTCGATGAGCTTCATCTCATCATCAGTCACATCTTCAAATGCTTCTTTAATCAATTGGCGCGCACGTTCAGCTGGCAATGCCAAAATCGCTCCAAACTCGTCATACGCCAATCCACCAAAAGCTTCCAGCGTCTTGATACCTGCCAAACCCAACTTACCAGCAGTAACACGACTCATGCCTTCGAGATTGATTAATGCATCTTCCACACCGTCAACACCCTCTTCTGAAGCAATTGCTTCCGTGAGCAATGCATCTCTTGCACGATTACGCAGTTCATTAACTGTATCCTCGTCCAACGCTTCAATTTCCATCATTTCACTGATAGGCACATAAGCAATTTCTTCGAGGCTGCAAAAACCCTCATCAACCAGAATATCAGCAACCTCTTGATCAACGTCGAGTTTCTCCATAAACAGAGCACGAATACCAGCAGTTTCTTGCTCTGCTTTACTGGCAGATTCTTCAGCTGTCATGATGTTGATTTTCCAGCCAGTCAATTCAGCGGCCAAACGCACGTTCTGACCACTACGACCAATCGCTATCGCCAGATTTTCATCATCGACAACTACATCCATGCAGTGCTTTTCTTCGTCAACCATAATGGAAGATACGTTAGCCGGAGCCAATGCGCCAATCACAAATTGCGCAGGATCTTCCGACCACAATACGATATCAACGCGTTCACCACCAAGCTCGCCAGTCACTGCCTGAACGCGTGAACCGCGCATGCCAACACAAGTCCCGATTGGGTCAATGCGCTTGTCATCAGTATGTACGGCAATTTTTGCACGCACACCAGCATCACGGGCAGCAGACTTAATAACCAATGAACCCTGTTCGATTTCAGGAACTTCTAACTCGAACAGCTTCATAATAAATTCTGGTGCAGTACGCGATAAAATCACTTGTGGGCCGCGCGCATTGCGGTCTATACGCAAAATAAATGCTCTAACACGATCACCAACACGCAAATTTTCTTTTGGAATCATCTGATCACGCGGCAACCGCGCTTCAATTTTACCAGACTCGACTACGGCTTCGCCGCGCTCCATGCGTTTGATAGTACCTGTGACTAGCGAGTCGCCACGCTCCAAAAAGTCCGCCAAAATCTGTTCGCGTTCAGCGTCACGAATACGCTGCAACACAACTTGCTTAGTGTCTTGTGCAAAGCGGCGACCAAGCTCAACTGACTCAATTGGCTCCTCAATATATTCATCAACTTCAATATCTGGGTATTGCTCGACCGCTTCAAAATGAAGAATTTCTTGATCTGGCAACTGCAGACCCGCTTCATCGGCAACAACATGCCAACGACGGAAAGACTTATATTCACCAGTATCACGATCGACTTCGACACGAATATCAACTTCGCCTTCATAACGCTTCTTGGTAGCCTGCGCTAAAGCATGCTCCAATGCAGCGAACACGATATCTTCATCAACGTTTTTTTCACGCGCCAGCACATCAACCAATAATAAAACTTCGCGACTCATGCTTTGCGACTCCTAAAATCCACTTGCGGCACCAAGCGTGCCTTATCAACATCGGCGAGCGTAAATTCCAACATTGCCGCGCCCTCTTTTCCTTCAAATTCCAATCTCAGAGTGTCGCCGTCACACTCGATCAACACACCTTCAAACGTTTTGCGGTTGTTTGAATCGGGCATTGGCGAACGCAACTTAACATTGGCGACCTCACCAGTAAACCGCACAAAATCCGAAAATTTCCTCAAGGGACGATCAAGCCCAGGAGATGAAATCTCCAAGCGCTCATAATCAACATCTTCAACCGTCAACACATGAGATAACTGATGACTCACTTTCGCGCAATCCTCAACTGTCACATTACCTTTTTCAAGGTCATCCGGTAAAAAATCAATGTAGACCCGGAACAAACCACGTTCGGCTCGCTCAAAGTCAACCAGGTCATAACCTGTACCATTTACGGTTTTCTCTATTAATTCCAGCAACTGCAAGACTATTCTCCGAAAATACAAACATCCTGAATACGTAATGCGCTCCACAAAAGAAAAATGGGCACCAGCCCATCATTCTCTAGCTCCCCGCGCATCAATCGCGCCAAGGATAATCTGCTAACTACCAGATTATAAACGATTGTTTACTCACTCGCAATGAAAAACAGAGTGAAAACGACGACAAAACGACTATCAAGCACCCTTAGAGCGCCTACGTGCGGCTATACCCTGTCCAATCGCCTGACCGCTTCCACGCGCAGTACTGCCACGCCTAGCTTGACCGGCACTAGGGAAACCAAGTGCTGTTTGCATAGGGTCAGGTTGGCGGCTACGTTTTTTTCCAGCTTCGCCGCCAGCGGAATTTCCATTGCGATCGTTGCCGAAATCATTGCGCGAGTTTCCAAAGTCACCTTTGGCAGAAGAGCCGAACGATCGGCCCTGAGGCTTTTCAAACGGTCGTCCCACTGGCTTATCAAAAGGATTAACATTGCGCCCCCTGTTCCCAGAACCAGGTTGTCGATTTCCGCGCTCGCCGCCTTCAGATTTCTCTCCAGCTACTTTTTCCAAACCGCTAATTTTTAACAAGCTGCGAACTGCATCCTCACCTAACTCATCCCAACGGCCACGCTTCAGACCGGATGGCAGTGTCATCACGCCATAGCGGGTACGAATGAGACGCGAAACGGTCAAACCTACCGCCTCAAACATCCTGCGCACCTCACGATTGCGCCCTTCGCCGATAACAACTCGATACCACTTATTTACGCCCTCACCGCCACCATCCGCAATTTTGGAAAATTGAGCGAGCCCATCTTCGAGCTCGACCCCGGCCAGCAATTTCTGGCGCATACCCTCTTCCAACTCACCCAAGGTACGCACTGCGTATTCTCGCTCAATGCCATAGCGCGGATGCATAAGGCGGTTAGCCAGATCACCAGATGTCGTAAACAGCAGTAAGCCTTCAGTGTTGTAATCCAAGCGACCGACAGCTAGCCATTTTCCGACTTTCATCTTTGGTAAACTCTCAAAGACTGACTGCCGCCCTTCAGGATCACTGGTACTAACGATCTCGCCAGATGGCTTATGATAAATCAGAACGCGCGGTGGTTTTTTACTGACTTTGCGTTGAATTAACTTTCCGTTAATACGCACTTGGTCAGCGGGCAAAATACGCTGCCCAATATGTGCAGGCTCACCATTCACAGAGACACGGCCAGCAACAATTAACTCCTCCATGTCGCGACGAGATCCGAGCCCGGCCTCTGCGAGAACCTTATGTAGTTTTGGCGCATCATCATCTGCCGTCAAATCGCGCCTTACGCTTTTCACATTACGACTTTGATTTGCTGCACCATCTTCCAGGGAATCAAAAGCATCAGACGTTACGAAAGAAAACACATCATCAGCATTACTAACCGATTGACGCCCATCTTTTTGCGCACCAGTTGCCGAAGATGAATTGCGCCCACGCGGACCTCCAACTTGGCGAGCGCCACCCTTCTCACCAAATGGCGGCCTCGCCCGCGGTTCTGCGCCTCTAGCCTCACGACCAGGCTCGCTTCGCCCCTCAGCCCTAGCAGAATCTGGCCTACGCGAATCGCCTCTAGCAAGACCTTCAGCACCAGCTTCGCGCCTAACACGTGGTGGGCGCGGCGGCCTAGCCGATGCCAATAAAGCAGTTTCATCTGCTTTAACTTCATGCGATGGCGCTTCAGGCGCAACAACTCGCTCAGGAGTTTCAGATTTATTTGGAGCGCGTCGCAGATTGCGCGGACCTCTGACAGCACGCTTCACAGACTTGCCAGCAGCTGTCTCACCTACAGCAACGACAACATCTAATTTTGTTTCTTCTGAGTTATTTTTAGTCATTATTTAATTCTGGATTAAAATGGTTGGATTCATCGGCAATTTGTTTGGCCTTTGAAACAAGATCATTTTTTTGCGCAACTATCATCGCAACATTATCCCCAAGAACATCTGTGGTTATCGCAATTTCATTTACCGCATCAATGTACATAGGAGCAACTTCAACAACCGACTTATCCGGCTGAACCAAGTCTACTATTTCGCTACTATTTTTACCGATCAAAGCCTGGCTTTGATCCTCAAACATACCCGCTCCCAAAGCCTCAAACTCAGAAGCAGTTTCCTCGCCAGCAATATCTTTACCAATTTGCTGTAAAGGTGGCAGCTGATCCAAGGACGACAGACTAAGATCCGCCAGGAATTGTTTCGTTGTCGCGAATAGCGATGGACGTCCAGGAACGTCCCTATGACCTATCGCCTCTATCCAGCCACGTTCTTCTAACGTCTTGATCATTTGCGATGCAACAGTCACGCCGCGGATCTCCTCAATGTCACCGCGCGTAACAGGTTGCCGATAAGCAATAATGGCCAAAGTTTCCAGCGTCGCCCGCGAATATTTTGGCGGTTTCTCTGGGTTCAACCTGTCAATAAAGGCGCGCATTTCAGGACGACTCTGAAAGCGCCAACCAGTTGACAAGCCAACTAGCTCGACACCCTTATCCGCCCAATCACCACGCAAATCTTCTAGCATAGTTTTAATGGTGTCAGCACCGACCACATCGATTTGCTCATCACCTTCTTGAAACAACTTTTTCATTACATTGATCGTGAGCGGCTCATGTGCGCATAGCAATGCGGTTTCGAGCACTCGCTTGGCATCAGCAGTATTCATGCAATTTTTAGCACACAATGTTAGTTGATCTAATGAAGCATAAAACGACTCGAAGACGCATCTTCAGTCAAAACCAGCTCAGTAATTTTGCAGCGGACTTATAAGTGCTCGCTTGGTGGATCAGCCTACTTAGTGCGCCCAATTAACGCTATCCAAATAGTCAATCAATTCAGTAGATACTGGATTGTAGTCCAGAATTTCAAATTCCATCAAAAAATTCGCCGGACTAATAAAAAAGCCACGCAAATACGTGGCTTTTTTATTTAAAACTGGTTGCGGGGGCAGGATTTGAACCTACGACCTTCGGGTTATGAGCCCGACGAGCTGCCAGACTGCTCCACCCCGCGTCTGAAGTACAACACTATACATTGTTTTACTGCTTTGCGCAAATCTGATTTCAAACCTTGCGCATGAGATGCGTCGAAAAGCAGACAATTTTGAATCGTTACGTACTCATAAAGAAGTACATCCAGTGGTACACTTATCAGCCCAACTTAATTCCGCTCTGAACCATGAAATATTGTTCCGCTTGCGCCAACCCCATTGTCATACAAATTCCGGAAGATGATACGCGTGAGCGTTACGTCTGCCCTGCATGCAGCACTATCCATTATCAAAATCCGAAAATGGTAGTTGGCTCCATTCCAATCTGGGAAAACAATGGCGAAGTCAGTATTTTATTATGTAAGCGCGCGATAGAACCGCGTTATGGCTATTGGACTTTGCCAGCCGGCTTCATGGAAAATAATGAAACCACCAGCCAAGGTGCGCTAAGAGAAACCCAAGAAGAAGCGGGCGCCAATATTGATATGCACGAATTATTTTCAATTCTTAATGTCCCGCATGTAAATCAGGTTCATCTTTTTTATCGCGCCACTCTATTGGATATTAATTATCTTGCGGGCAAAGAAAGTCTTGATGTGCGGCTATTCACGGAAAAAGAAATTCCGTGGGAAGAAATTGCCTTTCCTACCGTTAGCCACACCCTGACATTTCTCTTCGAAGACTTGGCTAAAGTAAAGCAAGGCGGGGCATTTTCTTTGCATGCACATGACATCTTCAAACCCATGCGCGACTAAACACCCTCGCTTGCAAATATCATTCTACTTACCAGCTAGTTTCACGTTCAGCAGTTGAAGACACTTTGTGAATTGACAGATCGGCACCCTCGAATTCCTGCTCCGGGTCCAACCGTATGCCGACAAATTTCTTGAGCAAGAAGTAAATAATAAAACTCCCTACCACGGCAATCAACACACCCAAAACTGTACCAATGACTTGAGACATAAGGCTCACCCCGCCCAAGCCCCCCAAACTTTTTTGTCCGAAAATTCCTGCCGCAATCCCGCCCCAGGCGCCACACAAACCGTGCAGTGGCCAGACACCCAGTACATCATCCACCTTCCACTTATTTTGTGTCCAAGTGAACATCCAAACAAAAATAGCACCGGCAACGCCGCCCGTTACTAACGCGCCCAATGGATGCATTAAATCAGAACCTGCGCACACAGCGACCAAACCAGCCAACGGTCCGTTATAGACAAATCCAGGATCATTTTTACCTAAAACCAATGCAACCAAGGTTCCACCCACCATCGCCATTAGTGAATTAATGGCCACTAATCCATTCATCTTATCCAACGTTTGTGCACTCATCACATTAAAACCGAACCAGCCCACGGTTAGCACCCATGCGCCCAACGCTAAGAATGGGATACTTGAAGGAGGATGCGCAGCAATTCCTCCGCCCTTCATATAACGGCCACGGCGCGCACCTAACAGCAATACCGCGGGCAGAGCGGCCCAACCGCCAAAGGCGTGCACCACAACAGAACCGGCGAAATCATGGAATTCCTCTGAAAACATCGCTTTTAGCCAAGCCTGTACACCGAAGCGCTGATTCCATGCGATCCCCTCAAAAAAAGGATAAAGCAGCCCAACTAATAATGCCGTCGCCACCAACTGCGGATAAAATTTGGCTCGCTCTGCAATGCCGCCAGAGATAATTGCCGGGATAGCAGCAGCAAAGGTCAGCAGAAAAAAGAATTTAACCAGTTCAAAACCATTGCGCGCTACCAGCACATCAGCGCTGGAATAAAACTCGATTCCATAGGCTACACTGTAGCCTACAAAAAAATACGCTATCGTTGATACCGCAAAATCAACGATAATTTTAACTAAAGCATTCACCTGATTTTTCTTGCGAACGGTACCCAACTCCAGAAACGCAAATCCCGCGTGCATGGCCAGAATCATGATTGCGCCCAGCAATATAAACAAAGCGTCCATGCCACCTTTATGTGCATCCATATAAAAATCTCCCAATTAACGTGCAAAAATGAAGTGTTCGCGCACTTACAAAGCAAAAAACATTCCAATTTAGTGCATTTTTAAACTGTTGATTTATATGACCAATTTTACTGTCCTATTTTTGCCTTACAAATTCGCACCAAAATATCGCATTACATTGGTGCAAGCTGAGTTTTTTACTGGATTCCTTCCGTGATTCCCTGGTTAGAAATTGACACCCCTTTTCCCGATGTTAGCCAAGCGCTCACAGAGGAACAAGGCGCGGCAGGATTAGTTGCCGCTGGTGCAGATTTGTCTGCTGAACGTTTGCTGCAAGCTTACCGACATGGTATTTTCCCCTGGTTTTCTGAAGGGCAACCGATACTGTGGTGGTCTACTAATCCACGCATGGTTTTAATGGTGGACGAATTTAAACTGTCCGTCAGTCTCAAAAAAACCATCAAAAAACGCTATGCCGATCCTCGCTGGAAAATTAAATTTGACAGTGCCTTCGAAGATGTCATGCGCGCCTGCGCAGCACCACGAAAAGATGGCAATGGCACCTGGATTTCTGAAGACATTATTAACGGCTACTGCGCGCTGCATGACAATGGTTACGCCCATTCAGTCGAAGTCTGGCTTGACGGACAATTAGTCGGCGGGGCTTATGGCGTTTGCATCGGGCGTATGTTCTATGGAGAATCCATGTTCGCACGCGTCACTGATGCATCCAAAATTGCGATGGCGCATTTAGTGTTCTTCTTGCGTGCACATGAAGTGAAAATGATAGACTGCCAACAAGAGACGGCGCATCTGGCGTCTTTAGGCGCCAAGGCCATTTCACGCGACGACTTTATCAGATGGATAAATCACGCAACTTCATTGCCAGGCATTACTGATTGGAAACCAGCCGACATCTTCAAATGAAGTGCCGAATAGTTATCAAGCTGCGACAAACCGAGGAGAAATGTAGTGACGCAACTCAATGAACTCCCCTTCTCCAGCATACAGTTTTATGCTACTGCGCCCTATCCATGTAGTTACCTCGATGGATTGCAGGCGCGCTCACAAGTCGCGACACCCGCCCATCTGATTAATGCCGATACCTATTCAGAACTTGTTCAGAACGGATTTCGTCGTAGCGGCATTTTCATTTATCGCCCTCATTGCGATACCTGCAACGCGTGTACGCCTGTCCGAATCAGGGTAAATGAATTTCATCCCAACCGCAGTCAACGCCGCGCTCAGTTAAAGCACACCAATCTGACTGCTAGTGTAACTAGTCTGAGCTACGTCCTTGAACATTACGAGCTTTATCAAAAATATCAAAATGAACGCCATTCAGGCGGTGGCATGGACCATGACAGCCGCGATCAATATGCGCAATTTCTCTTGCAAAGCCGCGTCAACACAAGGTTAGTCGAGTTCCGCGACGACAACCACATTTTGCGCATGGTCAGCATTATTGATGTATTAAGCGATGGTTTATCCTCGGTATATACCTTTTTTGATCCGGAAGACGCAAGCGCATCGTATGGCACCTACAATGTTCTATGGCAAATCAAGCAAGCCAAGGAGCTACAGCTCCCGTATGTCTATCTCGGCTATTGGATTGCCGCTAGCGCAAAAATGGCCTATAAAACCAACTTCAAACCATTGGACGCCTTACTGAACAAACAATGGCAAGCCTTATAATAGGTGTCACTGCGCCAGCTTAATCAACTCAACTCTAGCGGCCAAGACTTTCCACGGCAACTCTTTTCGCCTAAACACCAAACCTTAACAAGTCTCTTGAATATGCCTGAAAAATTACTGTATTCCATCGCCCGCCCTTTCCTGTTTTTTTTGGACGCAGAGAGTGCCCACGACCTCACTTTGCCAGCCCTGCGACGTGCGCAAACACTAGGCTTGACTAGATTTCTGGATAAGCCAATTAAAGATCCGCGCATGGTCATGGGCATCAACTTCCCTAATCCTGTCGGCTTGGCCGCAGGTCTGGACAAGGATGGTCGCTATATCGACGGTCTGGCAGCATTGGGGTTCGGTTCGATCGAGATAGGTACCGTGACGCCACGCGCGCAGACTGGCAATCCAAAACCTCGCATGTTTAGACTGCCACAAGCCAATGCCATGATTAACCGCATGGGCTTCAATAATGGTGGCGTAGATGCTTTCGTCGCCAATGTGCAGGCATCGCGCTTTTATCAGGAAAAGCAAGGTGTGCTTGGCCTAAATATCGGAAAAAATGCCGATACGCCGATAGAACGTGCGGCAGAAGATTATTTGCACTGTCTGCAAAAAGTTTATCCTTACGCCAGTTACGTCACCGTCAACATCTCTTCACCCAACACCAAAAATCTGCGCCAGCTGCAAGGCGCGGACGAACTTGATGCGCTGTTATCGCAACTTAAAACCGCACAAAACAGGCTGGCAGATCAATACAAACGCTATGTACCGATCACACTGAAAATCGCTCCGGATATTGATAGCGAACAAATTAAAAATATCGCAGATGCCTTAATGCGCCACAAAATAGATGGTGTCATTGCCACCAACACCACCATCACACGCGATGCAGTTAAAGGCTTGCAACATGGTGATGAAGCGGGCGGTCTATCAGGAGAACCGGTCTTTGAATTATCCAACAAGGTGATTCGCGCACTCAAATCTGAACTCGGCGACGCCTTACCTATTATCGGCGTAGGAGGTATTTTTTCTGGCGCAGATGCAGAGACCAAGATGCAAGCTGGGGCGTCACTGGTGCAGGTTTATTCTGGACTGATTTATCGCGGCCCTAGCCTTGTTCGCGAGTGCGCGACAGCGTTACGCAATGTAAAGTAGAGTATCAACTTTTTAAAAAAACCTCACTTCATCATACAAAAAAATGACAACATCAATCACATCAGCAATGCAAACAAATGCGCTGGGCGCGAGCGGATTACACGTCTCAAAAATCTGTCTTGGCACCATGACCTTTGGTGAACAAAACACCGAAGACCAAGCGCATAGCCAACTTGATTATGCGCTGGAGCGCGGCATCAATTTTATTGATACGGCAGAGATGTATCCGGTGATGCCGCGAGGCGAAACACAAGGCAGAACCGAGCAATACATAGGTAGCTGGCTAAAAAAATCCGGCAGGCGCAACGACATCATCCTGGCGACCAAAGTGGCAGGTCCGTCACGCGGCATGGGCTGGATACGCAATGGCGAAAACGACCTCAATGCAGTGAATATTCGTGCCGCCGTAGAAACCAGTTTGCAACGACTGCAGACCGATTACATCGATCTGTATCAACTACACTGGCCCAGCCGCAACGCACCTATCTTTGGGCAAAAGCAATTCGACCCGGCGCTGGAGCGCCCTTGTACCGACATCGCCGAAACGCTGGCCGTGCTCAATGCCTTAGTCAAGGAAGGCAAGATACGCCACATCGGCGTGTCGAATGAAACGGCATGGGGCGTGAGCGAATTTATCAAGCAAGCAGAACAACAAAACGCCGCGCCCATCGTCAGCGTACAAAACGCCTACAGCCTGGTGAACCGCAGCTTTGAACAAGGCCTGGATGAAACCTGTTTCCGCGAGAACGTAGGCTTGCTGGCCTATAGCCCGCTGGCGTTCGGGCGCCTGAGCAATAAATATGCTGACGACGCCAAAGCGCAAGGTCGCCTCAGCCTATTCCCGCCGACCTGGAGCCCGCGTTACATGCGTCCTGAAGTCATCGTCGCTAGTCAACGCTACGCCGCACTGGCGCGAGCGCATCAGATGACACCTACCCAGCTTGCGCTGGCCTGGTGCTATTCACGCTGGTTCGTCGCCAGCACGATTATCGGCGCGACCAATCTGATCCAACTCAAGGAAAATATCGATGCCTTCGATATTGAATTAAGTGACGAAATTATTTCTGGCGTCAATGCGATTCATGCTGAAATATCCAATCCTGGGCAATAAAAGATAATCAATGGGCAGCTTGCAGCG
>JACMRF010000018.1 GCA_014376575.1 Undibacterium sp. | reverse complement strand
GTCGGCACCCGGCTACTGTTTGCCGGCAACCTGACCCGCCAGCCCTACATGCTGGACGCCGACTACCGTATCAGCGGTGAGCTGACCAACACCGACAACGTGATGAACAACACCTTCTGGATCGGTGTGCAGCCTGCGCTTACGCAGGAGATGATGGAGTTTGCTGCAGCAAAAATCGAAAGTTATCTTGGCGTGACTTTTTAAGAGGGAACAAAATGCGTGAAATAGCACAAAATGCAACAAAAATTCTTGGGCAACCCATGTTCAAGGTTATCGATAAGGTAAAACGCCTAGAAGCACAGGGCAGAGATATTGTTCACTTGGAAATTGGCGATCCTGACTTCACGACGCCTCAACACATCATCGATGCAGCCAAGAAGTCATTAGATGCAGGTGAAACGCACTATGGCAGCAGCTGGGGTATGGCTGATCTCATTGATACTGTACGTAAGGCAACGCTGCGATCCCGGGGATTCTTTCCAGATATTGAACAAATATTGATAACACCTGGTGCGAATATTTCAATATATTATTCAATATTTTGTTTAGTTAATCCAGGCCAAGAGGTTTTAGTACCCAACCCTGGTTTTCCCACCTACCTTTCTTCGATTGCCATGTGTGGCGCATCGGCTATCCCCTACCAGCTGCATGAAGATAATGGGTTTAGCATGCGTGCTGCAGACATCGAACCGCTGATCACAGACAAAACCAGACTTCTTATAATTAATAGCCCTCAGAATCCAACAGGAGCGATCACCTGCCAGAGTGATTTAGAAGAAATATACGAGCTCGCAGTAAAAAATGATCTATATATTTATTCTGATGAGATCTACTCGCGAATGGTTTACGAAGATAGTAATTTTTTTTCTATTTCCAGCTTGGACAAATCCAAAGAGCGAGTGATACTTTCCAACGGGTTTAGCAAAGCATTTGCAATGACAGGGTGGAGATTAGGGGCGGTAATCGCGCCGAGCATTGTCGTAGAACGAATGATGATGCTTTTACAAACGACGTCTTCTTGTGTACCTGCTTTTGTGCAACGCGCCGGAATTGCAGCTATAGAAGGCGATCAAACGTCCATTACCCTCATGATGAATGAATATAGATCTCGGCGTGATCTACTTGTTCGTGGTTTGAATGAAATTCCTGGAATAACCTGCCATTTGCCAGGTGGTGCGTTTTATGCTTTTCCCAAAATCTCAGATTTTGGACTGACTTCTGAAGAGTTTGCGGATGCAATGCTTGAAAAGGCAAACGTGGCGCTTTTGCCTGGCTCAAACTTTGGATCACAGGGGGAAGGCTTTGTTCGCTTAGTATACGCATCATCAACTGAAAATATCAAAAAAGCGCTGGATCGCATTGCCGCAGCTTGTAAAAATCTTCAACATAAGAGGAAAAAATGATTCGCGTATCAGACTACATAGCCACGTTCATCAGCGATCGATTGGGACTAAAGGACATCTTCATGCTCTCAGGGGCAGGCAGTATGCACTTAACTGATGGGGTCGCATGCAACCCAAAACTGAGAGCGATTTGCGTACATCACGAACAATCTGCTTCCATGGCATTAGAAGCCTATGCTCGCACTAACGAAAATTTTGGCGTAGGCTATTTTTCAACAGGTCCCGCAGCCTTAAATGCGCTTACCGGTTTGGGCGGAGCTTGGCAAGACACAGTACCTTGTTTATTTATTTCCGGAAACGTTAAGCGTTTGACATGCAGCCACGTAGAGGGTGTGTCTGGGTTGCGGCAGTTCGGTGTTCAAGAATTAGACATCATCCCTGTTGTGTCTAGCCTTTGCAAATATGCAGTGCACCTCACTAAACCAGAGATGATTCGCTATGAATTGGAAAAAGCGGTAAGCATCGCTAAGAGTGGTAGACCAGGACCTGTGTGGCTAGACATTCCCATGGATGTCCAGTCTGCATATATCGATCCTGATAATCTGTCTTCATTCAATTCAACAGAACAACCGCCCACGGCAAGTCAAGAGGACATTGACTACGTAGTAAAGTTGATTATGAATGCTAAGCGCCCCGTCATCATAGCTGGACGTGGTATTCGACTTGCTGGTGCGCGTGACTTACTCAAAGATATCGCCGTTGAATTTAACATCCCGGTAGTGACGCCTTATCTTGGTATTGATAACTTACGCCACGACCTAGATGCCTATATCGGTAAACCTGGAGTTAAAGGGGACAGACCCGCGAATTTTGCAATGCAAAATTCCGATTTGATCTTAGCGATTGGTACAAGCTTGCATATCACAGTCGTCGGCTATGAGTATGAGCAGTTTGCGCGTGATGCACAGAAAGTAGTGATTGATATTGATCTCACATCTCATTTAAAGAAAACAATTGAAATTGATCGAATGATCGAGTCCGATGCAAGATATGCTCTTACAGAAATATTAACTAAACTGCACAAGTCAACATTTAAAGCCACCCGTGACTGGATAGACCGTTGTATTGCATGGAAAATTAAATACCCCGTACTCCTTCCTGAATATAAAAATACAGTCAATGCCATTAATGTTTACTCTTTCATGGAAAGGTTGTCTGCGCTTGCTAGTGAAGGAGATGTTTTTATCGGGGATGCGGGCTCGGCTATTTACGCGGTCTCGCAAGGACTTAATTTGCTGCATGATAATCAACGCTATATTCCATCAAGTGCAATGGCAACCATGGGATACACCGTTCCCGCAGCCATAGGCGTATCAGCAGCATTAAATGACAAACGAGTGCTAGCCATTACCGGCGACGGCTCGCTGCAGCAAAATATTCAAGAGTTGCAAACATATTTGCACTACAAACTGCCAATCAAATTATTTGTTTGGAATAATGATGGTTATTTGTCAATTCGTGCTTCGCAAAAAAATTATTTCGACGAACGTTACATTGGGGAAGGGCCTCGCTCTGGCGTTAGCATTCCCGACACTTTAAAAATTGCAAAGGCTTATGGCATAGCCTCTGCGAGAGTTAAAGACTTGGCAGATCTAGATCAGGCAATTAAAAAAGCACTCACCTATGATGGTCCGTACATTCTTGAAGTAATTACTCCGCCTGAGCAGCCAATCATTCCGACTGTATCGTCGCGAGTGAATGCTGATGGATCGATGAGTTCAAGACCACTGGAAGATATGGCTCCATTCTTGGACCGTGAAGAATATCTTAGTAATATGATTGTGCCTGCGATCTAGTTTCATGGCTTTTTCTTATGAGAATAGCTATTTTCGGCTCGACAAGCTTAATTGCTAAAGACCTGATTCAGTCGTTCGCTGCACAATGCCGCGACGAATTAGTACTCTACGCCCGTCATCCGGAGACCGTGAAGCAGTGGCTGACTAGCATCGGCTTGTCGACCCGTTACGCTGTTGCCGATTTTGGGGTCTTTAGCGTTGCTGAGCAGTTCGACGTCATCTTTAATTTTGTAGGGGTGGGAAATCCGGCCCAAGCTGCGGCGATGGGTGCGGTAATTTTTGAGGTGACGCTGAAGTATGACGAGATGGCTTTGGATTATGTCCGCCAGCACCCCAACTGCAGATATATATTCCTTAGCAGTGGTGCCGCGTATGGTACAAGTTTTGACGCACCAGTCGACGAAAATACAAAGGCGTCGATCTCAATCAATAGCCTTCAACAGCAGGATTGGTATGCCATAGCTAAGTTGCATGCAGAATGTCGCCATCGTGCACTGCCGCATCTGGCAATCATCGATATTCGAGTCTTCAACTACTTTAGCCACACACAGAATATGGACGCTCGATTTTTAGTAACGGATATTTTTCGTGCCGTTAGGGACAAAACAGTATTGCAGACTTCATCTGACTACATAGTTCGCGACTTCCTGCATCCCTCTGATTTTCATCAATTAACCCGCAAACTTATTGACGCACCGGCGATGAACACAGTTGTAGATTGCTACAGTCGCGCTCCTATTGACAAGCCTACGTTGTTAACTGCCATGCAAGATAGATTTAACCTTATTTATAAAACAGTTCCGTCATCCCCCAGCTTGACTGCAACAGGAAATAAGCCTTATTACTACTCAACAAACAGGCGTGCCGCCTCATTCGGGTTTGAGCCGATGTTGTCATCTCTGGAAGGCATCATTCAGGAAACCTTAATATTGTTACAAACAAAGTCATGAAACCTATTTCCAAAAGACAAGGCATACAGCAAAGAGCAGCGTGAGATAAGTTTAATTAGCAAGTTTTACTTTTCTTGCTGGTCGGTTTACAATAATGAATACAGCTTTTGGCTTGTTTACGAGTCGTATGGGATTAATGTGACCGAATCATGGTTCCAAAAGCCTGCTCAGTCAAAATTTCGAGCAGCATGGCGTGCGGAACCCGGCCATCAATGATGTGTACCGAATTCACACCGCTCTTGGCGGCATCAAGCGCGCCCGAAATCTTGGGCAACATGCCACCGGAGATGGTGCCATCGGCAAACAATTCATCAATCTCTCTTGCCGTCAGGTCAGTGAGTAAATTACCGGCCTTGTCGAGCACGCCTGGCGTATTGGTCAGCAAAACCAGCTTTTCGGCCTTGAGGACTGTTGCCAGTTTGCCAGCTACAACATCTGCATTGATGTTGTAGCTTTCGTTGGCTTCACCGAAACCAATCGGGCTGATGACTGGAATAAATGCGTCGTCCTGCAATGCTTTAACCACGCTCGGGTCAATGCTGACAATATCGCCGACAAAACCGATGTCATGTTCTTTGTTCGGATCTTTGCTATCCGTCATTCTCAATTTGCGTGCGCGAATCAAACCGCCGTCGCGCCCGGTCAAACCCACTGCCTTGCCGCCAGCCTGGTTAATAAGGCCCACAATATCCTGCTGCACCTGCCCCGCCAGTACCCACTCAACCACTTCCATGGTTTCTTCGTCGGTTACCCGCATGCCCTGAATG
>JACMRF010000017.1 GCA_014376575.1 Undibacterium sp. | reverse complement strand
CGCGTTAAAAATTTTGGTATGTAATTCCTCAAGCTTGCCCATTGCTTCTAGCGAGTAGAATAATTTCTGATGTGGAACAACGCGAGAGTCGGAAACATGAATGCGCTTAAAAGCAATATTGTCGCCCTGCTTCTTTACCCAATCAGAAAGAATAGGATCGAAAACATAACAGTGTGGACAATAGTAAGCAAAAAACTCTATGACTTCGATTTTTTTTCCAGCGTCAGTCGGTTGAGGTCTTTCCAACAAGGTATATTCCTTGCCATTTTCCGGATTGCTCACTGACGCGCTCGCTGTAACAGCAATCAAGCCTAGGCTTAACACCATCAATATTTTTTTCATTACACGCATCACATTTCCTTATGAATTGGTCAAACTATTATTTAGAGGTACGAACTACCGCCGCATCAACACTGTTTTCAGACAGCTTTGTACGCATTCGGTTCATTGTTTCTAACTGCGTGAAAGGTCCGATTCTCACACGGTAAAGATTGCCGTTATCAGAAAGTTTTTCACTAATGCGAGCTTCAAAACCTATCAGCGCTAGCTTGGCGCGTGCACTCTCGGCATCTGCCGCTTCACGGAATGCGCCTGTTTGAAGAAAATAAATATATTTATCATCCCCGGTATCTGCTTTTGAGGCAGCGTCAGCAGATTTTATTTCCGGTCGTTCAAGCTGCTTTTCAGTTTGTTTGTCAACAGCGAGGGGCAGCGATTTCACATCGGGTTTTGTGATCACAGTCTCAGCTGCTTTGCTACTATCGACTGCTTTAGCGAAATCTTTGGCAACTTCTTTCACCGCATCCTTATTGCCGTATAAAGGCTTATTCGGATCCTGCATCTGTGTTGTCGGCGCATCCGTTTTATCAGCTTTCCCGTTTTTGTTGGTAAATGGCGTCGAGGATTTAGTAATTAATAGTGCCACCGCAACCGCTATACCCAATCCGATCACCAAGCCAATGATCACTCCCATGAGTGTCCCGCCCTGCTGACGAGATAAATTAATTTGATAAGAATCCATGCGTCTCCGATTAAAAAATTAGTTACATTTTGTTCGGTGCAGAAACACCTATCAGGGCCAAACCATTGCGTAGCACTTGTCGCGTCGCAAGCATGAGCGCCAATCTTGCCATTTTGGTCGCTACATCGTCAACCAGCACCCGCTCGGCATTGTAATAACTATGCAACTCGCCTGCTAGATCTCGCAAATAAAAGGCAACTTGATGTGGCCCAAGCTCTTCTAATGCTCTGAGCAATGCTTCAGGATATTCTGCTAGCTTTGCCAGCAACAAGGCTTCACGCGGAGCAACTAGCGGTGATAAGTCGACTGAATGCAATGCGGCCAAAATATTCTCGTCACTACTGTATTGTGCCAGTACCGAACATATTCTTGCATGCGCGTATTGCACATAATAGACTGGGTTTTCATCTGAACGTGCCAGTGCGACATCAACATCAAAAACGAATTCTGTATCTGCCTTACGTGAGATGAGGAAAAAACGTACCGCATCACGACCTTTAACAACATCGCCATCACCAGACCATTCGATCAGGTCGCGTACAGTAACGTATGAACCAGCACGCTTCGATATCTTGACCTCAGCACCGTCTTTCATTACTGTTACCATTTTGTGCAAGACATAGTCTGGAAATCCTTTTGGAATCCCCGCATCAACCGCCTGCAAGCCTGCACGCACCCGGGCAATAGTACCGTGGTGATCGCTACCCATGATATTAATTGCCTGTATAAAACCGCGTTGCCATTTAACAATGTGATAGGCGACATCCGGAACAAAGTAAGTATATGTTCCGTCAGATTTTTTCATCACGCGGTCTTTGTCGTCACCATATTCAGTGGTACGTAGCCATAACGCACCGTCTTGCTCGTAGGTTTTGCCCGCAGACTTCAAGGCCTCGACGGCGGCTTCAACCTTACCGTCAATATACAATGAAGTCTCTAAGTAGTAATTATCAAACTTGACGCCAAAAGCCAATAAATCGATATCTTGTTCACGACGTAAATACGTCACGCTAAAATGTCGGATTGAATCGATGTCTTCCACTTCGCCACTAGCGGTGACTGCTGCGCCATCGCTAGCAGAAACAGACTCTTTGGCTAGAAAATCGCGCGCGATTTCAGCAATGTAATCACCGTTATAGGCTGACTCTGGCCAACTAGCGTCGCCTGGGCTGACACCCTTTGCTCGTGCCTGTACAGATAGCGCCAAATTACCAATTTGAACACCTGCATCGTTGTAATAAAATTCACGTGTTACGTCATAACCTTGCGTTTCTAGTAAAGCAGCTAGTGCGTCACCCAAAGCCCCTTGTCTGCCATGCCCTACATGCAACGGACCAGTTGGATTCGCAGAGACAAACTCTACAATCACTTTTTTACCGGCACCAATTGATCCTCGCCCAAATTGCGATGCCTGCTGCAAAATCGTCTTAACAATTGCTTGCTTCGCACTAGGTGCCAACCTGATATTGATAAAGCCTGGGCCAGCGATTTCAGCCGTCTCAATTAAAGTGTTATTTTGAGCCAATAATGAGGCGACGACAATCTGAGCCAATTCACGTGGATTTTTTTTAAGCTGTTTGGCGATCTGCATGGCGATATTGCACGCGATATCGCCATGCGACGGATCACGAGGACGTTCTAAAATTATATTTGGTGTCAAACCACTACCCATCAATAATGGGGCGATAGCATTCTGAATGATTTGTAATATTTCTATTTTTTGTTGGGCAAGCATAGCGTGTCAGTTTTCATTTGCAGCGAGGCAAACAGATAAGTAATGAATACAAACATTATACTGTTTTGGGAGAAGCGCAGCCCTTTACTGCGACGACGAGACAAACATTTCTTGGCAAGGAAATAGATTTCACTCCATGTAAAAAGACTAGGCTGCACAATAGTTTTGGTGCTGGCCTTTGGTCAATAATCTTTCCGAGCGTGTAGAATAAGTCGTTTTTCCTGTTTGGATTTCATATGTGGTTTAAGAATTTACAGATTTTTCGCCTTCCCTCCCCTTGGCAAGTGGACGTAGAACAACTAAGTGCCAGACTGGCAACGCAGTCGTTTTCTCAATGTCCATCAAATGAAATGCAAAGTGAAGGCTGGGCATCTCCAAAAGACAATGGACAATTAATACATAGCGTTAATCAACAATTGCTCTTGCTTCTCTCCACAGAAAAAAAATTGCTACCTTCAACCGTTATTAATCAGGTTGCAAAAGCAAGAGCTGCGGAGCTGGAAGAACAACAAGGTTTCGCGCCTGGACGTAAGGCGATGAAAGACCTTAAAGAACGAGTTATTGACGAATTGTTACCCCGTGCGTTTGGTATCCAGCGTAGCACGTGGGTTTGGATAGATCCGGTTAATGGCTGGCTTGTGGTCGACACATCAAGTCCGAGCAAGGCTGATGAAATTATCAAACTACTACTTAAATGTGACAAACTTCCACTCGAAAGCCTGCGAGTCAAATTGTCGCCTCAATCGGCAATGACTGATTGGCTCGTTGGAAACGACGCGCCAAAAGGCTTCACGATAGATCAGGACACTGAACTACGTTCGCATACGGAAGATAAGGCGACTGTGCGTTATGTTAATCACACTATCGATGCTGTCGACGTACAGCGCCACATTGCAGCAGGAAAACAATGTACGAAATTAGCATTGACTTGGAATGATAGAGTTTCTTTTATTCTTACCGAGAGTCTCGCATTAAAAAGGATCAAACCTCTAGATATCCTCGCTGAAGATAAGGAGAGTCGGACCAACAACGAGGATGAGCGGTTTGATGCAGACTTCGTGCTTATGTCGTCTGAACTCGCAAGTATGCTCAATGATTTAATTTTCGCGCTAGGTGGTGAACTAGAAACATTAAAGGCGGTATAGAACATTGCGTCGGCTTATGGCTTATTAGGTTTAAACAGCACCTAATAATTAGAACCAGTACTTTTTTCAACGTATTTTGAGACAAATAAGACGAGCATTAAGCTCGTCTTTCTACGCGAGCGGAGACCGTATTATGCATTGAACCGAGATTTCGCTTAGCCAAGAATCGCCAATGGACGCCATTAGCGGTAGAAAATTAGGTTTTTTGTATCCATGTTTTTTGATGGTTGTATTCATGGAGGTCAACATTGATTCAAAAAATTAGAATGACAATGCACGCCTTGGCACGTTCTGAAACAAAAAAACCGCATTACTCTTAGTGAGAAATGCGGTTTTTTCTGCTTCATGGCACTGCATGAAACGTATTATTGGCGGAGCGGACGGGACTCGAACCCGCGACCCCCGGCGTGACAGGCCGGTATTCTAACCAACTGAACTACCGCTCCGAAACTACTTAACTGTGTAAAAAAATATTTATCTGATGGTGGGTGCTGAGAGGCTCGAACTCCCGACCTACGCCTTGTAAGGGCGCCGCTCTACCAACTGAGCTAAGCACCCATTTTTTGCTTAGTTCAAATAAACATTCATCGTTTGTCACCAACGACTACAGAAGCAATATTATAGGATAATTTCTTGTACTTGTCTATGTATACTGGTGACTTCCATACTGTTTATCATGTTGCCTCACATGGTATTTTTAGATCAAACAAGTCCTAAGACCAGACTTGCGCGATTTTCAAGATCATCAAAAGTCTGAGCTTTATGGCGATTGCGATTCCAGACACAGAGATAATATCGCGGGCGGCATGAAGGCACGTAGCGAGAGGCAACTGGAGAGCTGGTTGACGTTCGCAGTTTGATGTGTGGATGTCAGAGTACGTATGGATGTTGAAGTGCGTGTGCGTGTGCGTCTCAAAAGCGATATTTAAAAAGCAAAAACCCCTCAGCAGGAATCTGCTGATGGGTTTTCTAATAAAAGCCTGACGATGACCTACTTTCACACTGGTTGCAGCACTATCATTGGCGCGGAGTCGTTTCACGGTCCTGTTCGGGATGGGAAGGGGTGGTACCGACTTGCTATGGTCATCAGGCATAACTTGTTG
>JACMRF010000016.1 GCA_014376575.1 Undibacterium sp. | reverse complement strand
CAACAAGTTATGCCTGATGACCATAGCAAGTCGGTACCACCCCTTCCCATCCCGAACAGGACCGTGAAACGACTCCGCGCCAATGATAGTGCTGCAACCAGTGTGAAAGTAGGTCATCGTCAGGCTTTTATTAGAAAACCCCTCAGCAGATTCCTGCTGAGGGGTTTTTGCTTTTTAAATATCGCTTTTGAGACGCACACGCACACGCACTTTGATACCCACACGCACTTCGACTTCCAGACATCAAACTGAGAGTCCCAACCGACTCTCCAGTTGCCTCTCGCTGAAATCGCAATCGTCATAAGGCCCATACTTTTGATGATCTTGGCGTGACTGAGATGACATCGTATTTACGATGGTTGGAGATGGACTTGTCATTAGTAACGTTATATAACAACGAAGTGATCAAAATGAGTAATAGCTAGTTTTGAAGAATTTTTTCGACTTACTCTCTTTTGTGCTTTTAGACGCTTTTAACTTTACTCAAAAAACACTTCAAATAACCGACTGTCAGACCATTCGCACCTTTAATCTACACTAGCTTTGTGTTTAATATTAAATCAAATAACATAAGGAAACAGATTGGAAAACACTATGCAAAATGATATCTATCCCAGCCAACGAATGCAAAACGCGTTTACGTTAGTTGAGCTATTAATCACGCTTACAATAGTAGGCATTTTGGGAGCTGTAGCATTTCCATCATACCAATCGCTAATGAGCGTCAACCGGATCACCACCGCAGTCAGTTCTTTGCATGGGGCATTGTTACTTGCTCGATCTGAGGCTATAAAGCGCGGATCAAATGTGACTATTTGCCGCAGTGAAACCGCAAATAACCCAATTCCACAATGTTCAGTTACGAACAGTACTATTGCCAATACCGGATGGGCAGACGGTTGGATTATATTTAACGACCTCAATAGGAATGGTATTTATGAACCGGGTAATGTGCCACCTGATTCCTTGGTAATGGTGCAGGGGAGGCTTTCGAAAGATATTAATGACATCTCTATAATGCCAAATGGCAACGGTCTTCGCTTCGTGACTTTTGGACCTACAGGGCAAGTTTTTGGTGCGTTTGTTCAACTCGCAGTGAATCGTCCGAGTTGGGATGCAAATGCGTCGAATGACCGTTTTATATGCATTGCTTCCGGCGGGCGAGCTCGAGTAAGCAAAACATCGTGCTAAGTGAGGATTTGATGAAATTGAAACCTAAATCGTCGCAAGTGGGAAGTTCATTGCTTGAAATAATGATTGCGATTGTTATTACTGTCATTGGATTGCTCGGTGTTGCGGCTCTCCAAATAAATTCTCTGAAGTTTCAAAAAACAGCAAGTCAGCGCTCAGTAGCAATGCAGTCAGCTTATGATATTAGTGAGCGCATCCGCGCAAATGGATTGGCAGGCAAGGCAGGTACTTACAACTATCTAACTGCTTATGCCTCAACTGTCGCTTCGCCGCCTACCGTTCCTACATGTTCAGGGATTTGTGGCTCAGCAACTGTCGCGGCGGTTGATCGGGCCGAATGGCTGTTGGATTTATCGCGGCAATTGGTTGGTGGCGCTGGAAATATTACGCCGAACGCTAGTGCTACGGCATTAGGCGTTCAGGGGGTTTTAGACGTGACAATAATGTGGCAGGAGCCAGGGTTCACCGGCACTGATCTCATTTGTAGTAATTCTGCAGCGCCTGCGCCCGGAGCTGGTGTGCGCTGTTATGTTGTTACTGTTGTTCTTTGAGAGCATCACTTATTATGATAATGCCATTTTCTTGTTCAGCGCAGCGCGGTCGCTCGCTGATTGAAGTTATGATCGCGATGACGATTGGTTTGGTTATCTTGGTCGCAGTTACTTCACTTTTTGTGAGCAGTAAGCAGACTTTTCGTGCAACTGATGACAAAGGTAGACTTGAAGAGGATGGTCGTTTAGCTCTCAATTTACTGGCGTTTCATCTAAGAATGGCTGGTTATGGCCCCTTGGTAAGTAATTCGTTACAGGGTAGAACCCCTAAAACAAATATGCTGGATGACAATGTTAGCGCCTCAGTCACTGCCGTTGGCATTGCTGGCTGTACTGGAGGCTTCGTTAGTGCCGCGAACGTTGTTCGGTCTTGTAATAATACGGCAGCTGCAGATGGCTTTTTAGTTCGATATGTCGCTGAATTAGAAAATTCAAATTTGACTGCAGCAAGTGTCCCAACCGATTGCTTGGGGCAAGCTGTTATTCGTGTGCCCGCAGTGGTTGAAAATCGGTTTTATGTCGCCAGTAATGCTACTACCGGCCTTACTGAATTGTATTGTCAGGGTAGCGGTAGTACAGCGTCTAACGCCACCACTTTCGTCAGTCCTGCACAGCCCGTGGCAGAAAACATCATGGACATGAGAATTAGTTATGGTTTTTCCAATGTCGATGATGGTCAATCATCGGATGCGTTCTTTTCTGCCTCGCAGATCGATGACCCTACATTACCTGATCCTGCTGTGCAGTATCCGGATTCCTATCCTGTTGCGATTAGCACTCCGAATGCGATGCAAGATAGAAAATGGATGAAAGTCATGTCGGCCAAAATATGCCTAGTAGTTCGATCTGCGAATGATGGAATAGCGACTATTCCGCAACAGTATAGAGATTGTACGGGCACCATCATAACCGCACCAGATAGACGTTTATACCAAACGTTCTCTACCGTTATCGCCTTAAGAAATCGCAATTTGGGGAGTATAAATTGAAACGTTTACGTTCAAATCAGGGCGGTTTTGTGTTGATTACGAGCATGATATTTTTGCTTATTATGACAGGGCTGGCGATCACGGCGATCCGTCGTGCGACTTTAGATGAGAAAGTCGCGGGTAACTTACGCGAGCAAAATTTAGCTTTTCAGGCTGCAGAGACCGCATTGCGTTTTTGTCAAAATGGAATAGAAAGTGATCCACAGACGATTACGCCCTTGATCGTTGGTGGAAATGCTATGCCAAGCCAATGGAATACCTTGACATGGTCTACCGATCTACAGATTACCCGCTTGCCAGCAGGTACCGTTGCTAATGTGATCGCGCAACCACAATGTCTGGCTGAAAAGTGGGATTTTAGACGTGTAGCAGGTGTGGCGAAAAATAATACCGGCGACGTATATATAATTACCGCGCGTGGTACTGGAAGTACAAGCACTGCAGTTGTCTGGCTGCAGTCTACAGTGCGGTTCGGAAGTTGAATTTAAGTGAGGATGAAATGAAGCTACAATTTACTCGGTCATTAAAGAATGTTTTGATGCAAGCAATCGTTTTACAGAGTTTGTGTATTTTTTCTGCGTTTGCTGCTATTTCACAATTTCCGCCTCTTGTGCAAACGCCAGTACCACCAAACATTTTTTTCACATTAGACGATTCAGGTTCTATGCAATGGGAAGCAGTACCAGACGCAATGGTATTTGCGTATAGCGGCTTCCCAATGCCAACTGGGCTTTACCAAGCTGGAGCTAATCCTTACCCGCTAGTGATGGGTTTCGGCGATGGTATTGGGACATCGAATACGATGCATATTGATATCGCCAAGTATCGTTCTTCCAAAACAAATGGGTTGTACTATGATCCAACAATCACTTATATTCCTTGGGTATCTTCAGCCGGAACACCAATGGCGAATGCGACGCCTACTGCTGCGCTGTTTAACCCGATTGCCCCAACAGGTGGCGTGTTGATGGCACCGATAGATTTAACTTCAAGTGTCCAAAGTGCGAAATGGGGAAATCTTAATTGGACTCAATATAATGGCGCTCCTAGACAAAATGAAGCTAGAAATTTTTATCCCGCCACATATTTTAACTATGACACAACATTGGCGACGTGTAGCCCACAGAGTTTAAATACGCTTGGCTGCTATACACGAGTTGAAATCAAATCTACGGTCGTTACGTATCCAAAAGTAGGCGGAATAGCGACTCGTTCTGACTGTAATGCTACTCCTCCTGCCGCAGCAGCTGCAACATGTACTTATGCACAAGAGATACAAAATTTTGCTAATTGGTTTCAGTACTATCGTTCACGTGTTTTGATGGCCCGTGGTGGCGCTGGGGCCGCGTTTGCCAAGCAAGCGACAAATATTCGTGTTGGCTTTGGCGCAATCAACAAATCTGGCACAGTCGTTGCTGGTGTAACTTCTGATTTTTCTGGAGCTAATCGAGCAAGTTTTTTTAATAATTTCTACACGCATCCCATGCCCGCGAGCAACACACCGTTAAGACAGTCCATGGATCAAGTGGGGCAGTATTTTAGTGATAAAACAATCAATGGACCTTGGCAAAATATACCAGGGACTGGGTCTGCTGCGACGGATCAATATTCTTGTAGACAAAATTATCATATTATGATGACGGATGGATATTGGAATAGTTCTTCCGCGCAATCGGCTATCGCCAATAATAATATTGATGGTACGGCTGGGTCAATTATGGTGTCAGCCGATGGGTCTAAATACAAGTACGATGTTAATGGAGCTACATATACAGACAAAGCGGGGGTAAGCACAACACCAATCGATAAAACTTTTGCAGATAGTTATAAAAATGTACTTGCTGACGTGGCATTCTATTACTGGGTCAATGATTTGCGTCCAGATTGGTCCCCCGCAAAAAAGAATGTCCCCATTGCCAGTTCGGGTATCGATCCAGCGTTTTGGCAACATCTTGTTCAGTACACTGTTGGTGTCGGTGTAAGCGGAACCTTGTCAACTACGGATTTGCCTGCGTTGAAAACAGGAGCTAAAACCTGGCCTGATGGTTCGGCGAATCAGATTGATGATTTATTCCATGCTGCTGTCAACGGGCATGGGCAATTTTATCAGGCAAACAATCCAACTCAATTTGCGGATTCATTAAGTAATGCGCTCAATGATATTGCTGCCCGTTCCGGTGATGCGGCTGCTGTTGGAACTTCCAGTAACACGGTACGGTTGGGAACAAAAATTTATATTTCAACGTACAACACCAAAGATTGGTCAGGTGCTTTAGAGCAGCGAAGTCTTCTAGCGGATGGGAGTGTTGTAGCTGGGCACGACTGGATTATTGATTACACGACTGTTTGGCCAGCACCAGCATCGAGAAAAATTTTTAGTTACAAAGACAGCTCATCTAAAGGAGTCAGTTTTGGTTTCGCTAATTTAGCGTCGAGTGACCAAGCTTTTTTTACGACAGCTGCTGCCGCTATTCCATTTAGTGGTGCTGTCACAGGATCTGACATTGTTGAATATATTAAAGGTGATAAAACAAAAGAAAAATTAGCTGGCGGCGTTTTCAGAGACCGTACTAATTTATTGGGTGACTTGGTTGGTTCATCTCCACAATATAATGCACAGGGTGAGGATGAGGGTTATAGTTATTTACCCTCTGCTGAAGCTGCTTCCTATTTTAATTTTTATAGTGTGATAAAAAAGGCGCGTGCGGGTAGAGTTTTCGTTGGATCTAACGATGGTATGTTGCATGCATTTAATGCAAGTGACGGATCAGAGAGTTTTGCCTATGTGCCTAAAACTGTTATGGCTAATTTGTCTAGTCTTGCGAACCCAGTCTATTCACATAATTTTTATGTTAACGGTACGCCAACTATTGCTGATGCCTATATTGGTGGCTGGAAGACCGTGTTGGTCGGAACGACGGGTGCCGGTGGTAAAGGTATTTTTGCGCTGGATATTTCAAACACAAGTTTCAGTGCAAGTGATGTTCTTTGGGAAATTAATTCCAGTAATGAGATCGAACTCGGTTATACCATTGGCAATCCACAGGTTGGTAAGGCGCCCAACGGCGATTGGGTGGCGGTTTTTGGCAACGGTTACGGGAGCGCTTCTCAAAAAGCCATGTTGTTTATTGTCAATTTAGCTAACGGCGCTGTGACTAAAATAAATACTAACGTAGGGAGTTCGGTTTCGCCAAACGGCTTGTCGACGCCACGGCTTGTGATTGATAGTAATTCAATGATTCAAGCTGCCTATGCAGGGGATTTGCAAGGTAACTTATGGAAGTTTGATTTCGCTGCTGGAGGTACTACGGTTGCTTTTTCAGGAAGTAGTTTGTTCCAGGCAGATCCGGTGAATAAAAAACAACCGATCACGACACAGCCAGACTTATATCCTCACCCAGCCGGTGGTTTTATTGTTACCTTTGGTACCGGTAAATTATTCGAAACAGGCGATTCCGGCGTGACCGATCAGCAGTCCATTTATGGGATCTGGGATAAAAGTGGTATTTCGGGTGTAACGCCAACAGCTGTTACTGGTCTCAGTCAGTTAGTTCAGCAAACGCTGAGTGTACCTGCCGCTAATTTGGTTTTGTTGAGCAACAACACAATTGACTGGACGACAAAAAGAGGTTGGTACTTCAATCTCGATAAAAATGTCGGTGAGCGCGTCACGACTGATCCAGAAGTGGTGTACAACGAAGTGGCTTATACAACGGTGATTCCGGGTAGTTCAACTGATCCCTGTGTTACCGATGGCAAATCGAGCTTGATAGTATTTAATCCTTTAACTGGTGGTGCATCAACGGGCAATATACTTGACACCAATGGTGATAATAAGGTCGATACGACTGATACGCGTGTCAGTGGAAAAACGGGAGCATTGACTTTTGGTCAAACAATTTTGCGTGGGAAGAACATCAAAGTTTATTCGGTAGATTCGGCGGGCAAACTTCCGAAGAAGCAATGCAATGCCCAAAACGTCTGTACTGATACTGGTGAGAATCTTAATTTGACAAAAATTCCGTCTATGCGTTTGTGGCGTCAAATATTACGTAAAGACTAATTTATATAAATGATAGGGTGATATGAATAATCAATATGCAGTGCGCGGTTTTACCTTGATTGAGCTAATGATAGTAGTGGCCATCTTGGGTATTATTTCCGCGGTTGCTTTTCCGAGTTACCAAGAGAATGTTGCAAAAAGCAGGAGGGCGGATGTGAAGTCTGTCTTGACTGAGAATGCGCAATTTATGGAAAGGTTTTATACAGAAAACAATCGCTACGACCAAAATCTGGCTGGAACAGCGCCAGTATTGCCTGTATTGGTCTCACCGCGTTCTGCTACGGGCACGTCGGTCATGTATAACATCGCAGTTGTCATTATTCCTCAGGCACTACCGGTGCAATCTAGCTACACGCTGACGGCAACACCGGCAAATTCGATGACAAGTGATCGCTGTGGTACCTTTACGCTGAATAATTTTGCAGCGAGGAACAATACCGGTGCAGGCGCTGCAATTTCTGCTGAATGCTGGCGATAATCAGGATGGTTAATGCATGATTTAGGTCGCGACTGAAATTAGGGTATTGAATGAAGCACATTCAATACCCTAATTTTTTTTAACTTCCTGAATCGCCTCCGCAAATTCAGAAACATCCTCAAAACTCTTATACACAGAAGCGAAGCGGATGTAGGCGATTTTGTCTAATCGTTTCAGCTCTCGCATCACCAATTCTCCCAGATAGCCGGAGTTCACTTCGCGCTCGCCGCTGGCTAATAATTTTTCTTCTATGCGCTGAATCGCGCTATCGACAGCCTCGGCTGATACGGGGCGTTTGCGTAAGGCCAGCATCAGGCTTGCGCGTAGTTTAGATGTTTCAAATTCGGTTCTGCTGCCGTTCTTTTTGACGATGACTGGCATCGCTAGTTCTATGCGCTCAAAAGTGGTGAAGCGTTTATCGCAGCTGGCACATTTACGGCGGCGCCTGATGGTGTTGCCGTCGTCAGGCACTCGCGTGTCGATTACTTGCGTATCATCGTGATGGCAGTAGGGACATTTCATGGTGGCGCTTCCGGACGTAGGCTGTGAATGGATAAATGCATATACACCCTATTTATTTTGATAAATATGCCCAATAGCGCACGGCTATATTGCGTTATTTAAAAATACTGGAGAGGGGTATATTGATAATTTTTGATTATGTGTCTTATTCTTTGATACAAAAACGCCACTCAGTCAGAGTGGCGTTTTATTATGTTGCGAACTTAGGCGGCGTAGACGGGGAAGGCGGCGGTCAGTTTTTTAACTTCAGCTTTCACCCTTTCGATAGTCGCTGCATCGTTAGGATTATCTAAAACATCCGCGATCAAATGACCAACTTTAACGGCTTCTGCTTCCTTGAAGCCGCGGGTAGTGAATGCCGGGCTACCGAGGCGGATGCCAGAAGTAATCATGGGTTTTTGTGGGTCATTTGGGATGCCGTTTTTGTTGCAGGTCATGTGAGCCGAGCCGAGGATGGCTTCGGCTTCTTTGCCTGTCAGGCCTTTAGGGCGTAAGTCAACCAGCATGACGTGAGACTCGGTACGGCCAGAGACAATGCGCAGACCGCGTTCGATCAAAGTATTGGCCAGCGCGGCAGCATTCTTGACGACTTGCTCTTGGTATGATTTGAACTCAGGGCTGAGCGCTTCTTTGAAGGCGACCGCTTTACCGGCGATCACATGCATCAACGGGCCGCCTTGTATACCAGGGAAAATCGCTGAATTGATTTTTTTGGCGATGGCTTCATCATTGCTTAGGATGATGCCGCCGCGTGGGCCGCGCAAGCTCTTGTGTGTGGTGGAGGTGACGACATCGGCGAACGGTACCGGGTTAGGGTAGACACCTGCGGCAATCAGGCCAGAGTAGTGCGCCATGTCGACCATGAAGTAGGCGCCGACTTCTTTGGCGATTTTAGAAAAACGCTCGAAATCAATACGCAACGAAAAGGCAGAAGCACCGGCGATGATCAGTTTGGGTTTGGTTTCACGCGCCAGTTTTTCCATGGCATCGTAATCGATATCTTCTTGCGCATTGAGGCCGTAAGAGACGACGTTAAACCATTTGCCCGACATGTTCAAAGGCATACCGTGTGTCAGGTGTCCACCTTCAGCGAGTGACATGCCCATGATGGTGTCGCCTGGATTGAGCAGGGCAAAAAACACAGCTTGGTTGGCTTGTGAGCCGGAATTGGGCTGTACATTGGCGAAATTGGCACCAAATAATTGCTTAAGTCGGTCAATTGCCAATTGCTCAACAACGTCAACGTGCTCGCAACCACCGTAGTAACGTTTGCCGGGGTAGCCTTCGGCGTATTTGTTCGTCAGTTGCGATCCTTGCGCTTCCATCACGGCTGGTGAGGTGTAATTTTCCGAAGCGATTAACTCGATATGCTCTTCCTGACGATGATTTTCGTTCTGGATAGTGGCGAAAATTTCTGGATCGATATTAGCCAAAGTATGATTTTTTGCAAACATGGGGGTTCCTATTGAAAACGTAAGTGGTTACACTGAAATGAGGTGATAACATGAAATGCGGGCAGCCTCAGTCGCTCTTACCATCAGGCTACCCAGGCGCACGGCTAGAATCAATAGTTGTTGATAAGGATTCTGCAAATCTCACGCTTCACGATGGAACTCCATCTTTTGCCGCAAAAACACTTGTTCAGAGAATTTGGGCATTTTCGCCAGTTACGTGAGACGAAATGGTCTCGAAATTTTACGTTATGTACCTAATTTGGGCAAGTTCTCTGTTCAAATGGCGCGCGTCATAAAACCTATTAAAATAGCGACTTTGCATTTGCTCTATTCATTCTTTCAATCAGGCACATAAGGAAAACCATCATGATCGTCTTAATTACAGGAGCAAGTTCAGGTTTTGGCGAGGAAATGGCGCGTAAGTTTGTGCGTCACGGCCATAAGGTCATTGCCGCCGGAAGGCGTGCGGATCGCTTGACTGGTTTACAAAAAGAACTTGGCACCGCGCTGTTGCCGGTAACGATGGATGTCACTAAGAAAGCCTCAGTCACGCAAGCTCTGGCAGGCTTGCCAGTCGAGTGGCAGCAAATTGATGTGCTGATCAATAACGCTGGCCTTGCGTTAGGCACCGAGCCTGCCCATCTGGCCTCGCTCGATGAGTGGGAGACGATGATTTCTACTAACTGTCAGGGATTGGTGACGGTAACACGCGCAGTATTGCCTGCCATGGTGGCGCGTAACAGCGGCATGATCATTAATATTGGTTCGATTGCCGGCTCAACTGCCTATCCGGGCGGCAATGTCTATGGCGCGACCAAGGCGTTTGTGGAGCAATTTACCAAAAATCTGCGTGCGGATATGGCAGGCACCGGTGTTCGTACGTCCAATATTGCGCCAGGCTTATGCGGCGGAACAGAATTTTCCAATGTGCGTTTCCGTGGCAATGATGATGCGGCAGCCAAAGTGTATGAAGGTACGGTGCCGCTCACAGCGGTGGATATTGCTGAATCAGCGTATTGGATCGCCACCTTGCCACCGCACGTAAATATTAATTACATTGAGATGATGCCAACGTGCCAGGGCTTTGGTCCATTAACGATTAAAAGAAATCCCTAGTAATTTGTGGATACTGGGAGGGAGTAATTTTTAAAGCGCTTTATCCATGTGCGTGATTAGCCTTAAATCCCATATACCCCCCTAAATAATGAGATTGTAAAAATAATGTTGCAAGAATTTACTTGGTCAGTTCGCGTTTATTATGAAGACACCGATGCCGGCGGCATCGTCTTCTACGCAAATTATCTCAAATTTTTTGAGCGCGCCAGGACGGAATGGCTACGCGCAGCAGGTATCAGTCAGCTGCAAATGGTGCAGGATTATCAGTGCATGTTTGTCGTCAAAGCCACTGCGGTCGAGTATCATGCACCCGCGAGATTGGACGATGAACTGAAACTGACGGTTGTGGTCGAAAGAATGGGTCGTGCTTCGGTACAATTTGTTCAGGAAGCCTGGCGCGGCGATCAGTTACTCGCTAGCGGCAAGATTAAAGTCGCTTGCGTTGGTGCGCTGAGCGTCAGACCGACCGCAATCCCTGAACAAATTATGCAGCTGATTAAGTCTGAATAAGCCTGAATAAGCGATGAAATAAATGCCGAAATGGCCGATGAGATACTAGGTGATTGTGCAATTTTCGCGCAATCACCATTTAATGATTACAAACGTAAAAAGATAAGCAAGTTATGACCGTTACCCAAGACCTGTCGTTTATTACCCTGATCACCAATGCGTCGATATTGGTGCAGCTAGTGATGTTATTGCTGCTAGGTGTGTCGCTCACCAGCTGGAATTATATTTTTAGCAAAATGTTTTCTATTAAAAGAGCCCGGGCTCAAACAGAAGAGTTCGAACGGAACTTCTGGTCTGGCGGCAACCTGGTTGAGTTATATCAGTTGGCCGTCACAAATCGCCGCGCAAGTCGTGATAAGACGGGGGCGCTGGAGCGCATTTTTGAAGCGGGTATGAGTGAATACCACAAAGTGAAAGCCGCCACTAAAACCACGCTAGATGCCGGTGCCATGTTAGACGGCGCGCGCCGCGCAATGCGCGCATCATATCAGCGTGAAATGGATGAGCTGGAAACACATTTGTCTTTTCTAGCCTCGGTGGGTTCTGTTTCACCGTATGTCGGCTTATTTGGCACCGTGTGGGGCATTATGAATGCGTTTCGTGGTTTGGCTAACGTACAGCAGGCAACCCTGGCAGCGGTAGCGCCAGGTATTGCCGAAGCCCTGATTGCGACCGCAATTGGTTTATTTGCCGCTATTCCTGCGGTGCTGGCTTACAACCGTTATACGCACGAGATAGATAGGCTGGCGATCCATTTTGAAACTTTCATTGAAGAGTTTTCAAATATCTTGCAAAGACAATCACGCTAATGATATTAAGAATGGATAAATCTGCATGAGCAATCTGCGTGGCGACCGTAAGCGCAAATTTAAGGCCGAAATCAACGTCGTACCCTACATCGATGTGATGTTGGTGTTACTCGTGATCTTTATGGTGGCAGCACCGATGACCAACCCGAGCGTGATTAATTTGCCGACTGCCGGGCAATCCACGCAACCGCCTTCTGACTATATTGAAATAGCACTCAGTCCTGATGCTTTTGCGACGATCAGTCTCAACAGCAAGGGCAGTAGCAACGGCAATAGTAAACAGGAGTCCAAAGAAACAGCGGTCGATCGCAAGCAACTGATGCAAAAACTACGTGAATATCACGAAGCTAAACCTGAATTATCTGTGCTGGTGTCGGCAGACAAGGAAATGAAATATGACGAGGTTATTCAAGTTATTTCTGAAGCCAAAAAATTAGGTATAAATCGGGTAGGGCTGGCGACCAAGTGAGTTATTTACGTTTTTTTCGGTATATGTCAGGAGTGATTTTTTCTTTGCTTGTTGGTGCAAGTTTTGCACTGGAGCCACCTGTCTCTGATGTATCTGCCGCGAGCCAATCAACTGCGCTTTCAGGCAGCACTAACGCTAACGCTAACTACACAGAACCAGAACCAGAACAGGCGCAAGAGCAAGACTTGTTTGTCAGTAGCACCTCTCAACTCAGCTTATTTCGCCTTGGGCGGGCAAAGGGCGAGTGGTTGCGCTTATTGCAGCAACATGTACCTGAACTCACTGCATCTGCGGAAGCGCAAAGCTTGACTCCAGGCGTATTGCGTAAATTGCGTAACGCCATTAACTCCATATTGTCGACTGAAGGTTATTTTTCACCTGTCATTAGTTTTGAAAAAAAAACTGAAAATGCCAGTATCATTTTAGTCAATGTTGATGCGGGTCCCAGAACGCTCATTCAAAATGTTAATCTCACATTCACTGGCGCATTGGCAGATGCGGTCAAGCTAGGGCAAGTAGCCGCTGTTGAACGGCGCGATAGTCTGGTGGCAAATTGGTCCTTGTCAACAGCAGAGCCTTTTCGAGACAGTGAGTGGGTGCGGGCAAAAACGCAACTCTCAGAAAGCTTGCGTTCCGACAGCTACGCCGCCGCGAGCATCATCGATAGCAGTGCTGCGATCGATGCAGACAATCACACAGCGATACTGGCAGTGGAGGCAGACAGCGGTCCCGCTTTTGTCTTGGGCGAGATGATCGTGAGTGGTTTACAGCGTTATCCCTTGGCGTTGCTGGAGCGATTTAATCCTCCTAAAAAAGGTGAGCCTTATTCCCGTACACGCTTGCTTGATTATCAACGGGCGCTGCAAAATTCAGCTTATTTTTCTACTGTTGCAGTCAGTGTCGAGCCAGATCCGGTTAAAGCAGATGCCATACCCGTTGAGGTAAATGTCGTTGAGCGCAAAGCACGCGATCTCGCTTTAGGAGTTGGTTACAGTACCAATACTGGTTTTAGAACCGAAGTCTTGTACCGCGATCGCAATGTGCTGGAAAAAGCCTGGGATTTACATAGCGCCGTCAGATTTGAACAGAAACGCCAACTCGCTTACGCCGATATATATTTGCCGCCGCTAGAACGTGATCAATTAGATTCGGTCGGGGTGTTATTTGATAGCGTAGACGTGTCGGGATTGTTGCAAACGCGTACCGCCATCGGCGTTAAGCGTACTAACACCCGTGGTCATTTAGAGCAGCGCTTTGGCATCAATCTGACGCTGGAAAAAAATCAACTCGATGGTGAGCGTGAGCGTTTTAGTCGCGCATTGGTCGGCACTGTTGGCTGGACCTGGCGCGATGTCGATAATAGTTTCGCTCCACGTAAAGGGCAGATCGCCCAAATTGATGTGGCCGTGTCAGATAAAGCTTTAGTTTCAGACCAACGATTTATTCGTTTATATGGCAAATACCAGCGCTGGATACCGGTCGCGAAACAGGACAGCATCGTCTTACGCGCGGAGGCAGGAAAAATGTTTTCTGCGAGTGTTAGTGGTATCCCCGAAGATTATTTGTTTCGTACCGGCGGCAGCACCACAGTGCGCGGCTATGCCTACCAAAGCTTGGGCATACAACACGCTGGCGGTGTCTCTGGTGGTAGCGTAATGGCGATAGGCAGTGCGGAATATGTACATTGGTTTGAGGGTAATCTGGGGGGCGCTGCCTTCGTTGATATTGGCGATGCGGCAGACTCCTGGCGCAACTTTAATGCCAAACAGGGATTCGGCTTAGGTGCTCGATATAAGACACCTGCAGGCCCGATCGCATTAGATTTGGCGTATGGCAAACAAGTGAAAAAATTCCGTCTGGATTTTTCCATCGCTATCGCATTTTAAACCGGATGACCAATAAAATGAGTTTGCCGGACATTCCCAAGAACACGTTATCAGAAGAAAAAATAATGGCACCGATTGAGATGTCGCCGGAGTCAGTTGCGCCAATGTCGCGCACTGCCAGAACAACAAAATCTGTTGTGAAACTTTTAGTCGCACTCACTCTTCTTTTCATTCTTATGGCGCTGGTCGTGACGTGGTTGTGCGGAACCCAGGCAGGAACACAAACCACATTTAAATTAGTGCAATGGCTCAGTGGCGGTGCGCTGAAAACGTCTGGACTAAGCGGCAGACTTGCCGATGAAATCCGGATAGACGAGCTAACGTATCAAAATCAAAAAACGAAATTACGCGCGAGTGGCGTCAAATTAATATGGCAACCACGTGCTTTGATTTTTGGTCAGCTTAATGTCGACACGCTGGAAATGAGTTCCTTGCATATCGCCAGTGCCGCCGATCCAACTCCGGCGCAATTACCTGCCGATTTACGTTTGCCTGTTACGGTCAAGGTCAGTCATGCAGCACTAGGCCGGCTGAGTATTTTTACCCTACAGAATGATGGTAGTGAATTGCCCACATTGACGCTGAGCGCGATCACGGCGCAGTTGGATTCAAGTCAATTGCAGCATGCACTTAACGGTGAATTAACTTCGCCCTGGGGGCGGTTGCAGTTGCAAGGACAGATCGCCAGTGCTCAACCGTTTGCACTGCAAGGGACATTTAATTATCGTGGGCAAGCCAATAAGGCGATACCCAGCCTAGGGGTGAGCGGGCACTTGCAAGGTTCGCTGGCGCAATTGAGCATCTCGGCCAAAGCAAACACTGAGGCTGGCGGCAAAACCACTCCCTCAGCTGCGACGACAGCGGTACCGCAGCTGCAAGGGGGTTTTAGTGCCGTGATCATGGCGTTTTCAGCGCAGCCTTTGCGTGCCCTTCAGGCGAATATAGACGGGTTGAATCCGGCAGATTTTTCTGCCGATGCGCCGAAGGCAAATTTGCAAGTGCGGGCAAATTTACATGCTCAAACAAGCTCTGCGTTGATGGCGAGTCAAGCGAATAAAATAACATCACAACAAACAACGCCAACGCCAACTCAAAATAGCTTGGCTGGCAGGATAGAAATAGAAAATACCAAGCCCGGCCGTATTGATCAGAATGCCTTACCTATTCTTTCTTTGCAGTCGGATTTGCAATGGTCAGATAGTGTCATTCTTTTGAAAAATACCAGTATGCTGCTTTCTGGTAATGGGAAAATAACAGGCCAGGCAAACATCAATCTTCCGGCAATTGGCTTGCCATTAGTTGATTCTCATTTCAACTTAAGCGGCATCAATCTGGCGCAAATTGATCAGCGTATTCAACCCACAAAAATTGCCGGCACTATCCATGCTGATACCAGCATCGTCAACGACGCACAGCGGCGAGCAAGTACATTACTCCGCTTTCAAGCTCAATTAAAAGATCCTCGTGCCAGCTTGGCGGTGGAGGCGAATTATCAAATTAGTGGCGATGAAACTGATAAAAATAATTCCAGCTTACATCTGTCCAGATTTGAATTAAGCGCTGCGGATTCTCGTATGCTCGGTAAGGGTGAGATTAATTTTTCTGAACAGAAAAAATTTAATTTTCAAGGAGAATTGAAAAAGTTTGATCCATCTCGCTGGTTAACAACACCTGCAGGGCATATCGATACTGAAATTGTTTTGTCCGGACAAATTCTTCCAAAGCTGCTGCTCAATGTACAGTTGCCGCGTTTGGAGGGGGACTATGCGGGTCAGGCAATATCGGGCGTGGTAGATGCCACTTGGCAGCAGGATATGGCCTTGTCAGTGCGCAAATTAAATGTGCATTGGGGTAAAAATAGAGTGGATGCAATTGGTGTCTTGGGCCGCGGTAACGAAGGGTTGACGCTTAATCTTGATGCGCCGAACATGTCCGCATTCTCGCCTTTACTAGACCTTAAGCTGACGGGCAGTATGCAAGCCGAGGCGCACTTGACCGGGACTCTCGCCAAACCAGCAGGAAAACTGCGTCTTAGCTCGCAAGCGATAGGTGTAGAGAAACAAATTGAGCTCGATGATCTCTCTGCAACGTTCGATGTGGGAAGTGAGCAAAACGATGCATTTAATGCAGATGTCGTGGTGCGCGGAGTCCGGGCGAATATGATTCAGCCAGATGAAAACAGGCAAATTACTGCGCATGCGGACAACCAGGTGCTTGAGCAAAATAAATCGACGAAAATGCCACTCCTTGCGCAACAGATGAGTTTGAGCATTAAGGGTAATCGTGATGCCCACCTGATAGAAATGAATGCGCGTTTAACTGCGGCACGTCAATTCGTTTTGAATGCTTCAGGTAGTCTGAAACCAGCCAGCGGCCAAGGTCTGCAATGGAGCGGGCAAGTGGCGCGTTTAAGTCTGAATGGTAAGCAAGATATTAAGCTGTTAGCGCCAATGCAGATTGACGCCACGGCCTCCAATGTACATCTGGGTCGTGCGCAATTTAGTAGCAGTTTGGGTAAAATTATTTTGGAGCAATTTGAGTGGATGCCGGGGAATATTAAAACCCGCGGACAAATGTCGGATGTGAAATTGATTGATGTAGCAAATCTTATCAAGCCGCAATATGCTGTTGAAGGTGATTTGCTCGTCAACGCAGATTGGGATCTGCAACTGAAAGATAATGTCAGCGGTGCGGTGCATGTACGGCGACAGAGTGGTGATATTCGTGTTAATGATGTCGATGGTACCGGGCAGGCATTGCCGTTGGAGATGAGTGATTTACAGTTAAATCTTTCCTTAGGTGGTCTGGTTGCCGGTACTGATACAGAGCGGGTCGCGGTTGACCTCACGGCCACTGGCGCACGCCTAGGAAATTGGCGATTTAAAAGTAATTCGCAACTAAGAAAAACCGCTGAGCAGTGGACCTTGCCGAGTGACGCCGCATTGGCGGGCGAATTACAAGCGGAGGTGTCGGATCTGCAGTGGTTGGGGCCATGGATAAATCCAGGATTGGCATTGAAAGGTAAGCTGAAAGTTAACGCGACACTCAAAGGTACGATCGGCACACCACAATACCTGGCGCAAATTGAAGGTCGCGAACTGGAAGTGGCATTTGCTTCAGAAGGGATTTTGTTACCAAATGGAAGCCTCAGTGCCGTGATTGATGAAAGTCACCTCAAGCTCAATCAACTGCAATTTAGTAATAAAGTTTCTGTCATGCCTAAGCATACAAAATTTCGTGACCTAAATTGGGTGGGGCAAACGGGTGAATTTCACGCCTCAGGCGAAATTGATATCGCCAAACAAAGTGGCAACATACAAGCACAATTTCAGAAATTTCCGTTGTTGCAACGCAAAGATCGATGGTTTGTCGTTAGTGGTGATACGAGCATTACTGAAAATAGTAAAGTGTGGGCATTAACGGGTAAATTAATCGCCGATGGCGCTTATTTTAAATTGCCTAAATCTCCGCCGCCAAGTTTATCTAGCGATGTTGTCGTCACTCGCTCAAGCAAGAAAACTGCGCCGCCGGAAAACCCACAAGAGCGCAGCGCGGATGCCGGTAAAAAGGGCTTGAAAACGCGACTCGATGTCACGCTCGACATGGGGCCTCAGTTTGTATTTGTTGGTAGCGGACTCGATACTACGCTGACAGGAACAGTCCGTTTGCGTAGCAACGATGGTTCTCCCCTGCAAGCAAGCGGCACCATACGCACTGAAGATGGCATATATGAAGGCTATGGACAAAAATTAGCGATAGAGCGCGGAATATTGACTTTTCAGGGCTCTCCCGGCAACCCCGGTTTGAATATCCTTGCGTTGAGAAAAGGGCTGGAAGTAGAGGCGGGTGTGGAGGTGTCTGGTACTGTTTCCTCGTCGCAAGTGCGTTTGGTTTCAGAGCCCAGTGTGCCGGATGCAGAAAAACTTTCCTGGTTAGTGCTTGGTACGGGCACGGCGGATATTGCGAGTAACCAAACTAGCGTACTCATGTCCGCTGCAGGCGCAATTTTCGGTGACGACAACGGCCGCAATATTCCGCGTGATATTGTCCAAGGGCTGGGTTTCGACGAATTTTCCGTCGGTGCTGCTGAGAATGCGGGCAGCTCCAAATTGCCCGGGCAGACCGTGGCTGGTGCAACTGCAGTGGGTTCGTCTTCCGGTGATCAAGTTGTCAGCATAGGAAAACGCTTGAGGCCAGGTTTGGTTTTGTCGGTAGAGCGAGGTTTGTCGGACGCGAGTGGAGCGCTTAAATTAAGCTGGCAGTTGACGCGCCGCATTAGTATTATTGGACGTAAGGGGACGGAAGGGTCGGTCGATGCGTATTACACATTCTCATTTCATTGATGTGGTGTCATGAATGAAGCTTATAATTTTGCTCCGTAGTGAGCGATCGTTAATAAGCTGTGTCCGCCGTGATGCAGTAAATATTGATGCTTAAAATAATGTTTTTGATAAAACTCAAATCATGTGTAGATGGAACTAAGCGGCTATTGACCGCTCAAACAAGGCCATGACAGAATTCTCCCCGATAATATCGCCTATTTCACCAGCGCACATATTTACGCGTGAGCCAGTTCAGTGGCGCTCCGTCATACTAGCCGCATTGGTTCACGGGCTTTTGTTGGCTTTTTTGTGGATAGGCGTGCAATGGCAAAGTCAGCAGACAACCGCAGTTGAGGCCGAGGTTTGGGATATGACTACACGTCAGGCCGCACCCAAGACAGCGCCGGAAGAAATAAAACTGCCTGAACCGGAAAAAATAGAAGTTACACCCGCGGTTAAAATCATGCCGAAAGTAGAACCGGTAGAAGATCCGGAAATCGCATTGGCTCAGGAAAAAAAACGTAAGCTGATTGAAAAGAAAAAACAAGAAGAAATCATCAAATTAGAGCAAGAAAAAGTATCGAAGAAAGAAAAAGAAAAACTTGCAGAGCAAAAAAAGAAGGCAGATAAATTACTTGCTGACGAGGCAGAAAAGAAAAAACTGCTTGACCAAAAGAAAGTGCAAACCAAGGAACAATCGGTACGCGATAAAGTATTCGAAGAGAATATGCGCAGGCTGGCGGGACAGGCGAATACCACGGGCAGCGGCGGCACTGGCGATGCGGCCAAATCAACCGGCAATAATCGGGGCGATCCAAGTTATGCAGCGCGTATTGCTGCTAAGGTGCGCTCGAATACAGTTTTTAATTCGATAGACACGTCAAATAACAATCCTACGGTTGAATATCGTATAGACCTTTTGCCCGATGGATCCTTGCGCGGTGCGATAAGAAAATTAAAATCTTCTGGCGTACCCGCATTTGATACGGCAGTTGAAAATGCCATCGAAAAATCGATACCTTTTCCGCGCGACCAATCGGGTAGTGCTCCCTCAAGCATCGTGTATGTTCATAGAATGAAAGAATAAAATTTGATGAAAATTATTTTCCTGTTTAAGCAAGCTGCAAAAACAGCTGCATTGCTAGGTTTGATCGTGGCGGGCGCAGCGCAGGCACAATTAAGAGTTGAGGTGTCTGGTGTTGGCTCAAATCAGTTGCCGATTGCAATTGCTACTTTTGCGGATGAAGGCCTGGCGCCGCAGCTGGTGTCGGCCATTATTAAAGACGATTTGGCGCGCAGTGGTTACTTTAAGATAATTGAAGTCGGCACGGTCATTTCTGAGACTAGTCAGGTCAATTTCGGTGAGTGGAAATCACGTGGTGCGGAAGCCTTGGTCGTGGGGAGTGTACAGAAACTAAGCGACGGCCGTTTTGATGTGCGTTACAAATTACTCGACACAATGAAGTCATCGACTTTATCAGGGTTTTCCTTAGCGGCACTTCCCTCTAGCACCCGTTTAACCGCGCATAAAATCGCTGATGATATTTACGAAAAATTGATCGGCGTGCGCGGTGCTTTTTCGACCCGTGTTGCTTATGTCACTAAGGCAGGTTCAGAGTACAGACTGGAAATCGCCGATGCGGATGGTGAAGGCATACAGGTGGCGTTGCGATCAAATGAACCCATCATTTCACCCGCTTGGTCGCCAGATGGCACCAAGGTTGCCTATGTCTCATTTGAAGCCAAAAAGCCAGTGGTATATGTGCAAAATTTGATTACCCGTGAGCGTACCGTCGTTGCCAATTACAAAGGAAGCAATTCTGCTCCGGCTTGGTCTGCTGATGGTAGCAAACTTGCTGTTTCTCTATCGCGCGATGGCCTAACACAAATTTATATGGTCAACGCTAATGGTAGTGGATTGCAACGCCTGACAACGACCAGCGGCATTGATACCGAGCCGCAGTTTTCGGCCGATGGGCAGTTTATTTATTTCTTAAGTGACCGTAGCGGCGGTCCGCAAATCTACCGCATGAGCTCCACCGGTGGCGAAGCAAAACGGATCACTTTTGGAGGGAGTTATAATATAACACCCCGTATTTCGCCAGATGGTAAGACTTTGGCTTATATTTCGCGTCGTGATGGCAAGTTTCAATTGTATTCGCTGGACTTGGCAAGTGGCCAAGAGCAGCGTTTATCTGATACAGCCAAGGACGAATCGCCTAGCTTTTCACCCAATGGGCGCTACATCATGTATGCCACCGAATCAGGTCGACGTGGTTCATTGGCCGTGGTGTCTATCGATGGCAAAGTGAAGCAAAAATTGACGGTGCAAGCCGGAGATATTCGGGAGCCCACATGGGGTCCTTTTATGAAATAATGGTGGGTCTTCCCACTATTTGTGTCATCTTTAATTAACAGGAGAAATATATGCGTTTTACGTCATCATCTAAAACACTGGCATTGCTGATTTCCAGCATCGCACTGATCACAGCTTGCAGCACACCCGTCAAGCTGGAGCCTACTCCACCGGTCGAAGATAAATCTGCAAAAACTGCTGTCGTGCCTGCGGATACGCGTGCGGTGAATACAGTGACAGCCGCTGCGGTTGACCCTTTGAACGATCCAAAAGGCGTTTTGGCAAAGCGTAGCGTGTATTTTGACTACGATAGCTATGTCGTAAAAGATGAATTCAAATCACTGGTTGAGGCGCATGCCAAATATCTTGTTGCCAACAAAGCGCGCAAGATTTTGATTCAAGGTAATACCGATGAGCGCGGCGGCCGCGAATACAATCTGGCTTTGGGTCAGAAGCGTGCAGAAGCCGTGCGTAAAGCATTGGCTTTGTTAAGCGTACCTGAGTCACAAGTAGAAGCCGTCTCCTTGGGTAAAGAAAAGCCAAAAGCAACGGGTAGCGATGAAGCGTCATGGGCTGAGAACCGTCGTGCTGATATCGTTTATCAGTAATCGATATTGATCACTCTTCAGCATTTAGATCTCGCTCGTTAGCGACATCAACATCGGGCTTTGCATTGTTGCAAGGCCCGAATCGCTTGTGAGCCTGGTTTTTCTTGGGCTCCTTATTTTCAAATTTACATAAGACGCCATTAAAATGAAATCATCTACTTTCGCCAAATACATGGTTGCCGGAACCATGGCATTTGTGCTGCTCCCTTCGGTGACATTCGCAGGAATATTCGACGATGACGAGGCGCGCAGAGCGATTCTTGACGTGCGTACCAAGATCGATGCCGTGAGCAATAAGTTAGACGCCAAACTCGATACCAAGGCCGACAAGAGTAGCGCACTTGACTTATCGAATCAAAATGAACAATTGCGTGCCGAAGTCGCCAAGTTGCGCGGGCAGATAGAAGTGTTGACGAATGACCTCGCGAACACTCAGCGTCGTCAGCAGGATTTTTATGTCGATCTTGATAACCGCCTGCGTAAAATAGAACCCAAGCGTGTGACTGTCGATGGCAAGGAAGCGACGGTAGAAGTCAATGAGCAACGCGCCTACGATGTGGCCATGTCCTTGTTTAAAGCGGCTGATTATAAAAATGCGAGTGCCGCTTTCTCCAGTTTTACCGCCAATTATTCTCAATCTGTGTTTGCCGGTTCTGCCCAATATTGGCTGGGCAATTCCTACTATGCTCAGCGTGATTGCAAGAATACGATTTTGTCATTGCAGACATTGGTAAAGAATTATGCAGAGCATCCAAAGACGCCAGATGCCATGCTTAATATCGCAGCGTGCCAGCTCGAATTAAAAGACAAGCCTGCCAGTAAGAAAACGCTGGAAGCGGTGATGAAGCAATTTCCTGATACTGAAGCGGCGCAAGCGGCAAAGAGCCGTTTGTCCTCGGTAAAATAATCCGGCGAGCCGATTGACAGGATGGGCGAAACCCCCTATAATTTCGTTCTTTCGGGTCGTTAGCTCAGCTGGTAGAGCAGCGGACTTTTAATCCGTTGGTCGCAGGTTCGAATCCCGCACGGCCTACCACGAATTTAGAATGACTTAGGTGAAAGCCTAAGTCATTTTCATTTATAAGCAATTACTTCGCGTAATTGTCTGAAAGAAGGAGCTTCCACAAGTTTCACGGAAGCGCCCTTAGCAAACAGTTTTGGGTCGTTAGCTCAGCTGGTAGAGCAGCGGACTTTTAATCCGTTGGTCGCAGGTTCGAATCCCGCACGGCCTACCAATTACGAAGGACTCAGGTGAAAACCTGAGTCCTTTTTGTTTGTGCGCGATGACAATAAAGCCTTAAGTAAGCACCTAGCCTTTAGTCGTGCCATAGTAACGCATACGCATTTTTACCATTTCAAGGATGACCGATGAAAGTTAAGCCCGATAGCAATGAAAAGCATGAGATTAGGCCGGGTCAGTCCTTGGAATTGCTCAAGGAACTACACATCCTGACGCGCGATGGCAAGATGAATCAGGATAGCCGACGTAAATTAAAACAGGTGTATCACCTGTATCAATTCATCGAACCTTTGCTGCAGCAAGTGCAGAAAGATCATGTCAATGTCAGCCTGGTCGATCATGGCGCTGGCAAATCGTATCTGGGTTTTATTTTGTACGACCTATTTTTTAAAGCACAGAACGCAGCTGAAAAATCGGACGGTGGTAAGTCGCACATCTATGGCATAGAAACGCGTGATGAGTTGGTACAGAAATCACGTGAACTGGCGACGCGACTCGATTTTCCCGGTATGTCGTTCTTGAATTTGTCAGTTGCTGAGTCTACTTCTTCGGCCGAATTGCCCGAGAAAATTGATATCGTCACAGCGCTACACGCCTGCAATACCGCGACCGACGATGCGATAGAATTTGCGTTGAAAAAGAAAGCTAAGTTCATGGTGCTGGTGCCCTGTTGTCAGGCCGAGGTGGCGGCCGAGCTGCGCAAGAGCAAGGGCGATGTGGCACGCGATAACCCCCTATCGGAAATGTGGCGGCATCCTATTCATACGCGCGAATTTGGTAGTCAGATCACCAATGTACTACGCTGCCTGCAGCTGGAGGCGCACGGCTATCAGGTGCGCGTGACAGAACTGGTTGGATGGGAGCACTCAATGAAGAATGAGTTGATCATTGCCGAATACACGGGCGCTCCAGCCAAACGGCCAGCAGTCAGATTGGCGGAAGTATTAAAAACCACCGGCCTGGAAAGTCTCAGTAAGCGTTTTTTTGTTCCGTAATAATTTGCAGAAAACAGCGTCACCGCTACGTCATAAATAATGATTAATATGATTAATATGATTTGGCAATTATTTAGTGCATAAACAGATGCGATGCATTTCATCGCGATAATTTGATTATT
>JACMRF010000142.1 GCA_014376575.1 Undibacterium sp. | reverse complement strand
TTTTCAAGTTATTGATTGTGCTGGCGTGTCACGCTTAGCCGTCAGTGTTCGCGCAAAGCCCGCCGATACTGGATTGCCTCTGCCACGTGCGCCTGGCTGATTTGCCCGACTCCCGCCAGATCAGCGATAGTGCGCGCTACCTTTAATACGCGGTGATAAGCGCGCGCCGACCAGTTGAGCTTGATCATGGCACTGCGCAACAACTGCTCTGCTGCCGCATCGGGCTGGCAATGCAGATCAATCTCTTTGGTGCTCAAGAGATTATTGGCTTTGCCCTGTCTGGTGAGTTGCCGCTCAAAAGCTTGTTCCACCCTTGCCAGGATGGCGGCACTCGGTTCGCCATCGGCTTGTTTTAATAAATCTTCATGCGCCAATGCACCAACCTGGATTTGCATATCGATGCGGTCCAGCAGCGGACCGGAAATTTTTCCCTGATAACGGGCGATGACGTCCGGCGTGCAATGACACTTGCCATTAATGTGGCCGAGATAACCGCAAGGGCAAGGGTTCATCGCCGCGATCAGTTGAAACCTAGCGGGAAAGTCAGCTTGCTTGGCCGCGCGCGAGATCGTGATATGGCCCGATTCGAGCGGCTCACGCAATACTTCCAGCACGCGGCGGTCAAATTCTGGCAACTCATCGAGAAATAAGACGCCGCGATGCGCCAGTGAGATTTCGCCGGGGCGCGGCGTGCCACCGCCACCGACCAAGGCCACGCCGGAAGCCGTGTGATGCGGAGCGCGATACGGGCGCACTTTCCATTTTTCAATCGAGAAGCCGCTGGTGAGCGACTGCACGGCTGCCGATTCCAGCGCTTCTTGATCGGTCATGGTGGGCAAGATGCCGGCGAAGCGTGCCGCCAGCATCGATTTGCCTGTACCCGGCGGGCCTATCATTAATGCACTATGGCTGCCGGCAGCGGCTACTTCCAGGGCTCGCTTGGCCTGAAGCTGCCCTTTTACTTCGTTGAAATCAGGATAAACCGGACGTGCTGGAGCGGTTTTCACCACGTGCCTAGCGATGCGCGAATTCACATCGGCGAAGTGGGCGCAGACCTGCAATAGAGATTCGGCGGGATAAATGATCGCGTCGCCGACCAGAGCCGCTTCATCGGCATTACTTTTGGGCAGAATAAATGCGCGCGGTGTTGCCGATGCTTTTTGCGCACTCTGGCAGATGGCAAAAGTCATCGCCAAGGCGCCACGTACGGGACGCAACTCTCCAGATAAAGAGAGCTCGCCGGCAAATTCGTACTGATCCAGCGCATCTGCCGGAATCTGGCCCGACGCCGCTAAAATACCAAGTGCAATCGGCAGATCAAAGCGGCCCGATTCCTTGGGTAGATCGGCCGGTGCCAGATTGACCGTAATGCGCATCGCCGGAAAATCAAAGCGCGCGTTTTGCAACGCTGCACGGACGCGATCCTTGGATTCTTTCACCTCGGTCTCAGGCAAGCCCACAATCGTAAAACTGGGGAGCCCGTTAGCCAGATGCACCTCAACCGTGACTTCCGGCGCATCCATGCCATTAAGTGCACGACTTTTCAATACGGCGAGTGACATCCTTGATTATTCGCTAGCTGGCGGTTTTTCCAAAGCGGCTACGCGCTCTTCCAGAGCGTCGAGTTTGGCGCGGGTTTTGGTCAGCACCTGTGCCTGAATATCAAATTCCTCGCGCGTCACCAGATCAAGCTTGGCAAAGCCCTGACTCATCATTGCTTTGACGTTTTTCTCTATATCCTTGGCGGGTGAATTTTCTAAAGCCTGATTGATCTTGGCTTGCATATCACTAAAGAAGTTCGGTTTGTCCATGATTTTCCTAGGGTGGTTCATTGTGACGCACGAAATTGGTGCGGCTGTTCACGTTGGCGAAACGCATTGTTGCATCGATCTGGTGCAGTAGCGCCTGGCCACACGTATTTGAATGACAATTTGCTATTTTAAAATGACATTCATGAATAGAATAATAACGCATTGCAGACCGGACGAAGTTGATTTATTCCTGAAAACTTGCTCTGCTTCTCCTATTAGAAGCGAGTGGTGCCTAAGAACTTGGCACCTGGTGACGACGTACTTGGCACGACTCCTGCTAATAAGCCGATGAAGCATTATTTTAACTCGATTCATCATTTACTCAAAAGAGGGAAGCGCAATGAAAAAACTACTACTCTGTGCCGCAATCGCCGCAACATTTACGACCAGTTTTGCCTTCGCAGAAGATGCCAAGCCGGATAATGAAGTAAGTTTTAATCTCGGCGCTGTGAGTGACTATCGCTATCGCGGTATCTCTCAGTCACGCCTCAAGCCTGCTGTGCAAGGCGGCGCTGATTACGTGAATAATCCTAGTGGTTTCTATGCCGGCACATGGTTGTCGACCATTAAATGGACAAAAGATGCTGGCGGTAGCGGTGATGTTGAAGTCGATCTGTATGCCGGTATTAAAGGTGAAGTCGTTAAGGATGTCTCCTACGATGTCGGCGTACTTTCCTACGTTTATCCCTCCAACGGTTTGGGTAAATTGTCCGGTTTCGCAGATGCCAATACCACTGAAGTATATGGCCAGCTTGGCTATGGTCCCGCGTACATCAAATATTCACATGCAGTGACAAATCTGTTTGGTTTTGTTGATAGTAAAAACAGCGGCTACCTTGATATTGGTGCCAATATTGAAGTTGCTCCAGGCTACACATTAGGCCTGCACGCTGGTCGGCAGACAGTAAAAAACAGTTCTGCTTATGCATATACAGATTGGAAAATTGGTATTACCAAAGAATTCGTTGGTGTTACATTCGGTCTTGCTGCCGTCGGCACCAACGCTGGTGAGAAGCTGTATGTCACTCCAGCCGGCAAGTTCACCGGTAAGACTGGCGTGATACTTTCTGCTCTTAAAACCTTTTAATCCATTGAGGCCAGCATGAAACTGATTACCGCAATTATTAAACCCTTTAAGCTAGACGAGGTGCGCGAAGCCCTCTCTGCTATTGGCGTACAAGGCATTACTGTGACTGAAGTTAAAGGTTTCGGTCGCCAAAAAGGGCATACCGAGTTGTATCGTGGCGCTGAATACGTGGTCGATTTTTTGCCAAAAACAAAAATCGAAGCCGCAGTAGATGACGCCATTGTCGATCAAGCGATTGAAGCGATAGAAACAGCGGCGCGTACCGGCAAAATTGGTGATGGCAAAATATTTGTCTATGCGCTAGAGCAAGTCGTTCGCATTCGTACCGGCGAAACCGGCAACGACGCGCTTTAACCAGCAACAGGGAGCTTACATGAAAAAACTATTTACTCAAGTACTTGCGGTCGGCATTTTGCTGGCGTCGGCAGGCTTATTTTCTTCGGCGATGGCGGCCGATGAGATTGCTGCAGCTTCTGCCGCCGCACTGCCTGCCGTATCTGCGTCAGCAAGTGCCACAGCAGTTGCTTCTACACCAGAAGCTGCCGCCTCTGCGGCTGCAGTGACTGCCCCAGCCGCAGCGCTTGATGCTGCTGCCGGATCGGTTGTTGCTGCACCTGCAGCGGTACCAAATAAGGGCGATACAGCCTGGATGATGGTGGCCACCATGCTCGTGATTTTGATGACGATCCCTGGCTTGGCTTTGTTTTACGGCGGCCTGGTCCGGTCGAAAAACATGCTGTCAGTGCTAATGCAGGTGTTCATGATTTTTGCGGTGATCATTGTGCTGTGGTGTATTTACGGCTACTCGCTGGCCTTCACTGAAGGCGGCAGATTCATCGGCTCATTCGACCGCGTATTTTTGAACGGTATCTGGGATCCGGCGAAAGCCACTTTCAGCACTGCGGCAACATTTAGCAAAGGTGTAGTTATTCCTGAGTTTGTGTATGTCGTTTTCCAGGCAACTTTTGCCGCGATCACTTGCGGTCTGATCATCGGTGCTTTTGCTGAACGCGCCAAGTTCACCGCCGTGTTGTTATTCGTCGTGTTGTGGTTCACTTTCAGTTACCTGCCGATCGCCCACATGGTGTGGTTCTGGACCGGTCCTGATGCGATCAAAGATGCGGCAACCCTGGCGACAGAAACTGCTAAAGCGGGCTTCCTGTTTCAAAAAGGTGCACTCGATTTCGCTGGCGGTACGGTCGTGCATATCAACGCAGCAGTTGCTGGTTTAGTTGGTGCTTTCCTGATTGGTAAGCGGGTTGGCTACGGCAAAGAAGCCATGGCGCCGCACTCACTGACAATGACGATGATTGGTGCATCCCTGTTGTGGGTGGGTTGGTTTGGTTTCAACGCAGGTTCTGCTCTTGAGGCTGGCGATATTGCTGCACTGGCGTTCGTGAATACCTTGCTGGCTACTGCTGCGGCAACTGTATCCTGGGTGTTTGGTGAGTGGATGTCTAAAGGTAAGCCATCAATGTTAGGCGGCGCTTCCGGTGCGGTTGCAGGTCTGGTAGCGATTACACCAGCGTGCGGTTTTGTCGGCCCTATGGGTGCTTTGGTGATCGGTTTGCTGGCAGGTGTGGTTTGCCTGTGGGGCGTAAATGGTCTGAAGCGTTTGTTGGGCGCAGACGATTCTCTTGATGTGTTTGGCGTGCATGGCGTTGGCGGTATTTTGGGTGCTTTGTTGACGGGTGTTTTTGCTTCACCAGCACTCGGCGGCCAAGGTATCTTTGATTATGTGACCAACAAAATGTCGACAGATGCTTATTCCATCGTGAGTCAGGTCACCATCCAGGCAACCGCAATCGGCACCACCATCATCTGGTCTGCTGTGGTCTCTGTTATTGCGTATAAACTGGTTGATCTGGTGATTGGCTTGCGTGTTCCTGAAGATGAAGAGCGCGAAGGCTTGGATATTACTAGTCATGGTGAATCGGCTTACCACTCATAATCGGCGGCATTCAATCAGTATGAAGGCTGTCGTTTAAGTAGCCTTCAACAGCGCAGTCTCAAGTCATAGCAGTAAATGCCGGGACTGACATAAAAAACACTTCTTCGGAAGTGTTTTTTTATGGGCGTGGCGTTTTGATCTGACGTCCTTAAACTCTATTCTTCCATGAGATCGCTATCACTTGGTGGAAAATCTGGGTAAAAGGAGAGAAGTATCTCAGGTCATTAATAGATATCGGCAGGACTAATCCGCAATATCCATGCGGTTTTCAGAGGTAAATTGGCTGGAAAGGCGCATGGGTATTGCGCCTTGAGTCTGCCAATTTTAAGATTTGTTTAATTGCGCACATCCTATTTTTGCTCGTCACATATTCGCAGGCAATGAGTAAACGATCCGCTGTATGTCCGATATCAAGGATAAAAAAAGGCGCATAAAGCGCCTTTTTTTTACAGACAAATGCTTGATTGGTTTAACGCACCAGCAACCATAGTCTGCCCAGATCGGCTGCGCCATCGTTACCTTGTATGGTTTTAAATATTTCTGTCGCTTTAGCTTTATTACCTGATTGCAGATACGCCATCCCTAAGTGCAACTTGGCTTCTTCCGGTGCTTTTAAGCCGCCTTTAGCAATACCTTGTTCGATCAAGGAAATACCTTTTTCAAACTGGCCGTAGACTACATAGTTGTAGCCGGTATTGACCATGCCGATACCCGTCTTGGCAGCTTTCGCCGCAGCGTCGCCCGCTTCCATGGCTTTCGCATCCTCGGCAGCCTGTTTGCTTACTTTATCGCGCAATGGTTTATGTCTAGCAGCATCTTTGCCAGTGCCCAATAGATTTGCTGCGTAGCCGGCTTCCACCACTTTTTTAGCTTCTTGTGGCAGACCCGCCATTAAGGCGAGTTCTGCCATTTCTACGTATTGTGCTGGATCCTCTACATTGTCTGTGCTCAGCAAAATACGATACCAGTCAAGCCTCAAACGCTCAGCGAACGTTGGCTTACTTGGGATACGATACAGCAGATCACCCCAGTATTCCTTCTTCGGATAATAGGTGACCATACGCTCAAGTACGGATGTGTAGCCTTCCATATTCTTTAATTTCAAATGGCAACTGATCAAAAGATGCAACATGTCAAAACTTGGTACTTTGTTTGATTTATCGTTCTCTTCTAACTGCACGACGAGTTCTTTGGCAGCGCCTGCGAAGTCCTCTTGCAAATACATAATGCGAGGGAGTAATTCACGCATAGCCGCATTATTTTGATCTAAATCAAGTGTGCGCATCGCCCATTTTTTTGACTGGGTATATTTTTTCTCATTGTAGTAAGTCCCTGCCATTCCCTCCGAGAACTTGAGCTTTTCAGGCATGCCCAAAAAGCCGCTATTAATCATCGCTTCAAAAGACGTGGCGAGAAGCTCAGTGTCAGCGGTATTGGAGGCAACAACTGCATTCATTCTTTGAATAGAGAACTCTTCATAAGGCGTTTTTTTCTCAAACGCATTGAGTTCCTTAATTTTCTCTAGTGCCTGCGGGAACTGTTTGGCCGTAACTAACTTTTCAATTTCAGCAAATGGCTTGCCCATTTCAGCACGCACGGTATTTTGCGGCGTGGACGCAGCAGCCGATGCTGACGCTTGCGCAAACGCCGGATGCGGCGCCAAAGAGAGTGTAGCTGTGCCAACAGCAAGGAGCAATGCAGCTAAGGCGATAGGTGATTTCTTTGTCATGACAATAATGGATAAGTGAAATGCTAATGAAATGCTTGAAAACGGCGAAGAGTACTTTTACAACACAGCACACCGTGATCGTGCGAAATTTACTTTGTTAAGCGTCTGCATTATAGCTGAGCTTGATGAAGTATTTGACTACTCTTGTCGTCACGAATAGTAGAGCCATCACGCGATTGAACCGTGGAGATGAAATTTTACTACTTACGCAAGTTGAGTGCGTGTTGACAATTACAGCGCATTTACCAATGGTGAATCCAGTCGATAGTCCACTGGCCAATTTGTTCGCGCCAGCGACGTTGAGAGAAGGTGTGGTTGGCGTCCGGCAGATCGCGGCGTGTGATATCTGACGAGGACAGGCGGGTTTTCCATGTTGGGGATGCGGCTGCTAAATCAGAAAATTCCTGGGCAGTGAGATCATCGCTGCAAAGAATAAATAGTGTTTTTCCCTTGAAGAGCTGCAAGCCTCGCAGCATTTTTTCTGGCAGCTTATTTGGCTCTGTCGTTTGCAAATGAGCGTCAGGCTTCTTTGATGTACCTTTGTATGCGAATAGCTTGCCAATTTGCAGCAAGAAGGAACGCATCGAGGTAAAAAGAGCGAAATCGCCGGCAATGATTTTTTTCCAAAATCCGCCGTCCATTAACCGTTGAAGATAATAATGTTTGAGATAGGCTTTGGCAGCGCCATGTTCGGTTCTTATCCATGGGTTGAGCAAGACAAGACCCGTAATCCGACTATCTTGATGCGCATAGAATAAAGCTGCTGAAGCTGCATCACATAGACCCCAAAGCACAACTTCAGTCATGCCAGGGACATGTTGAAAGAAACTATCTATTGCACTGCGGATATCGTCATCAATGGCATTGAAATCCCTGGCCTCGCCTTCGCTATCGCCCATGCCGCGATAATCAAAGCGCATCGCCGGAATACCGTTTGAGGCAAACTGCCTGGCCAATAAGGTAAATTGCCGATGGCTACCTGCGCGATATTGGGGGCCACCAACGACGAACAAAATGCCGCGCGCTCTTGCTTGCTGTGGCATGCTGACGATGCCAAGCAGTGCGGCATTTTTGCAAGGAAAATGAAAAGCTTGCTCCTCGTAGTGCATGTCACGCTTGCCCGACGATGGTCAAGGTGAGTGCAACAAGTTCGTTGCTAGTAGAAATTTCCTGAGTCGCCCAAAATTCTGCACCGCGTAGTTGTGTCAGACGTAAGTTGACTTGACGCGCCTTCCAGAAATCGATCATTTTTTGTCTTGCTGGTGGGAGTTCATCGGTAAGTTCATGTTGAATTTCAATCCAGTGAATGGGAATATTCTCCGGTAAAAAATCAGTCATCATGAGTGCATCAATAGGTGTGGTGAGTTTGGATGAGACTTCATATCCTGCAATCTCGACCGTCTCGCCTTTGTTGAGTAACTGGCGGATGCCCTGCGTACCACTACTTTTTTCAATATTCCCTGCCAACATGTGATGCGCGAGTTGTAAACGAAAAAATTGCGTCAAAAACTGTTGACCACTGAGCACCGGTTGCCACAAGATAATTTGATGGATCGGATGGCATTTATCCTGCATGAAATCGAGCGCGAGTAGCGCGCCCAAGCGCAATCCGAGCAAACTGATCGGAGCATCATAATGTTGACGCAACCAAGAGCAGGCAAGGCCAAGGTCATCTTTCCACTGCTGCCAGTGAGCGTTTTGAAATTCGCCTTCGCTATCACCGCATCCGTATAAATCTATTAACAACACTGCATAGCCATGTTGCGCCAACGCCCTCGCTTGGATGGCAATCATGCGCCGGGACTTATTCATTTCTTCGCCGAAAGAAGGCACAAATAAAATTGCCCCGCGGCATATTTTGTCCTCGCCTATTGCGTGAAGTAGACAAAAGCGTTTCCCATTACTTGTCTCTAGGAAAAACCCTTTCGCGGCAGGAGGCGAGGCTGAATGCATTAAGCAAGTTTACTTTCTACAAAAGTACTTAGACTGCCAAGCGTTTCAAATACTTGACCGCTGATTTCATCATCCTCAATGCTGAAGCCGAAGTAATCTTCAAGTTTAGCAATCACACTGACAACAGCCATTGAGTCCAATTCGGCTAAAGCACCCAGTAAATTGGAATCAGCAGTGAGTGCAAGACCTTGTTCGCTAAGGTTTAAGACCTCAATAAGGATTTTTTTTACTTGTTCAAATGTGTTCATGGGGATTTAGTGAGTCTGTTAGTAATAAATGGTATAAAAATTTGTGTGAAGTATAATCATTTTTGTCAACAATATAGTATGACGATAGAAACTTTAGCGTGGAAAAAAAGTAAGTATTTCGATATTATTTTTATATTTTTCTAAGTCACTCTCCTATTCGATTGTTAGCGTTTAGGTAATGGACTAAGAGCAATCAAGGTAGAACAGAATATTAATATTACCTGTCTGACATGTCGGTTTTTTTTACAAAATTTCAGCTATTTTGTTTTTTTATTGTAATATATTAATATAAATCAAGAGCTTATTTTTATGGCACAATTAATGCTTAAGACCTAAATAAATGCGACAGGATAGTGCGAACAATAGAAAATGTCTTTTGATCCACGTATTTTACAGTGCAATAAATTTTCGTTATTACATGAAATTTGGGCGATTAGTTAATTTGAGCTAATCGGTGTTAATTACCGAGGTAGGTTATATGAGTGAAATCGATAAACATGCAGTGATTCAAGCCGACGCAGTGGATGCGCCTGCTCAGACTTCCGCGCATGTGGCCTCTGTGTCTAGGCGCCGGCTCATTAAGCTTGGCTCTGCCGCAGTGCCTGTTGTTGCGACTCTAGTTAGTCGGCCAGCATTAGCCTGGCATTGCAAAAGTCCATCTGCTTGGGGCTCAGAAATCATTAACCCGAATACTAGTCTTCGTACCAACGCCGGCCATCAGTCTTTCCCGGACGAAACTTGGTACATCACTGACTGGCGTGACAATATAGCAAGAAGTTCAGCTGGCTATGGCAATAAACCTTGGGCGGTACTCCAATCAAAATATCCTGCACTTAAAAATAACGCACCGCCAAGTGCGCCAATAAAGACGTCGCTTGATTTTACCTTGGTAACAATTGCCCAATTGCAAGCAGCAATTCCTGGGCTGCGCACCGCTGGAGCGTTAGTGAGTGCGAAAGTTAAAACCGTATTGTCAACAGGATCAGATCTTCAGAAGTCAACTATCGTTGCTCAGCTTAACTATATTCTTCTTTCGCCTTTGGCTGCCAACCAACTTGAAATGTGCTTGGCACCAGCGGCTCTGCAGCAAATGGCCGACGGGACTTATAAGCCCTCCGGAACAGGTCAAGCCTGGGATTCTGCAAAAATTAAAAAGTATCTTTACGAAAATTGGATTGCGCGTTAATTGTTGATTGATATAACCGATAGCGATCACGAGCAACTTTCTGTTTGGAGCCTGGTTTGTTCTGAGAAATTTCAATTTCGCAGTTGGGCTGATGATGAATTTTCAGTTGCTTATAATTTGTTAACCGGAGATACGCACTTGCTCGACGCTCTCGGTTTAGAGCTGTTGCATTTGCTTAAAAGTTCTCCCGCCTCAACCAATATGTTGTGTCAAAATCTTGCCGAATTATTCCCTGATACCGATGCAGTATCACTTGGAGCATTGATTCACTCAAGCTTACTTCGATTGCAAGAAGCAGGTTTCATTGTTGAGACTTTTCATTGAAACTTTCGGAACTCTCTCAACCTGAACTAACGCGAAGCCTCGCTCGTGGCGAACTTTTGTTGAAGATAGGCCCACTTGTAGCGCGGATTACGACAAATGTCCGATCGCTTGTCGCGAATATCAGCTTGATCTACGCAGATTTTGATGTTTGTCAAACGGATGCATTTGCTGATTTCCATGTTGAAATTTCACGCGAATTTGGTTTTCGATACTGGCTCAAACCTCAAGTTCGTTTTTTCTTTGACGGGCGTCCATCTTTTATTCCATTGCCTACGTCGCAGGCAATGGCAATGTTGGAATGGGGACTTAACTGGTGTATTGCCGCACATTGTCATCAATACTTGATCATCCACGCAGCTGTCATTGAAAAAAATGGCAAGTGTGCGGTCTTACCGGCCCCTCCAGGATCAGGGAAAAGTACCCTGTGCGCAGGCTTGGTAATGCGTGGTTGGCGTCTTTTGTCTGACGAGCTAGCTCTTTACGACATGAGCACAGGTCTGATTTATGGCATGTCTCGTCCCATTAATTTGAAAAACAAATCAATCGATGTTATCAAGCAATACGCTCCCGACGCCATCATGACGGCATCCATGACCGACACCACTAAAGGTACGGTGGCGCTATTGAAACCGCCTTTACATAGCGTCTTGCGCTCCAGCGAACCAGTACTGCCTTCGTGGATTATTCTGCCAAAATATTTGCCTAATGCAGTACCTGAACTGGTGCGACATAGCCGTGGACTGACTTTTATGCTGATAGCCGAACAGTCTTTTAACTACGATATTCATGGACGACAAGGCTTTGATGCTATTGGTAATTTAGTGGATCAGGCGGATTGTTACCAATTTACTTATAGCCAGCTTGATGATGCTCAACGCGTTTTTAATATGCTACTTGAAGGATCTTCGACGTGAGATCCAAACGTGATTTGATCGTTGTCGCTTTGTTGACGCCTAGATTCTTGTCGCAATTATCGGCACTAGAATGGGATTTGTTGATCCGTCAGGGAAGAGCCGCAAATTTGCTCGCACGTCTGGCCTTTATATTGGAACAAGAAAAATTAATTGATTCTGTACCATTCGCACCTCGTCAACATCTGACATCTGCCTTGAAAATGGCGCTAAGACAAGAAATTGCACTTCGTTGGGAAGTTGAATGCATTCGGCAGGCGCTAGCCGACGCCGAAGTGAACATTATTTTACTCAAAGGTGCTGCCTACGTTATGGCAGGGTGCAATACCGCAAAAGGCCGAACATTTTCAGACGTTGATATGATGGTTCCCAAACAAAAACTTGCTATTTCGGAGAGTGAATTAAACGTTCACGGATGGCAGGGCTCACATCATGACACCTATGATCAACGTTACTACCGTCGCTGGATGCACGAGATCCCACCTATGCGTCACGTCAGGCGCGGAACAACGATTGATGTGCATCATACGATCTTGCCAGAAACTGCGCGGGTTAAAGTGAATACGCATGCCTTGTTTGATGAGGTAATCGCATTACCAGGGCAAAATAATATTTACGTCTTTCAACCTGCAGATATGGTGTTGCACAGTGCGACTCACCTCTTTCATGAAGGCGACTTTGAAAAAGGACTTCGAGATTTGTTTGACTTGGATTCTCTTCTTAGAGAGTTCGGTACTCAGGATGATTTTTGGGGGAAATTAGTATCGCGCGCCGTTGTGCTCGGCCTTACTCGCCCTCTTTATTATGCGTTGCGTTACACCACGTTAGTGTTGAATAGTCCTGTTCCCTCGGACGTATTACTAGATGCCAATATTGGCAAACCATTTGGTTTGACCTCAGTGGTGATGGATTTTTGTTATCTACGTGCGTTGCGCCCGGTGCATGCCAGTAGTCGCTCGTTGGGTACATGGTCCGCACGTTTTGCTCTTTACGTTCGCTCACATTGGATCAGGATGCCGTTTCATTTACTTGCGTATCATTTAGTGCGTAAGGCATTCATCAATTTGAAAAAACAAGATGAAAGTGAATTACAAACTGATCCAAGTTTGAAAATATAAACGTTTTAGCGGCAATTGGAGCTATTTTAGCTGCGTCATTTTGTTATCGAGCATATGATGCAACGACGATATCCTGATTTTAGCTAGTAGGATACTTCAAACAACTTTAACAATTCGTTTCTTTTTTCGTGATATTTGCCTGAACGATGGATATTCCCCATAAATTTTGGACTAAGCTATGTTAATTCAGACGCTATTAGGCAAAAGAGACTTACTCATTCCCTATTTTAGGTTTGGTTTGGTGTTGCGGCAAAATGTAGATGAAATTTTGCTTAAAGAAATATTTAAATTGCGCTACGAAGTGTATTGTCTAGAAAGACAATTTTTGCCGCAAGAAGAATTCCAGAACGGCTTGGAAAGTGATGAGTACGATGCCTGCTCTGTTCACGTTGCTGCTTTCTCCATGGAAGATATCATCATAGGTACAGTGAGATTGGTTCAGCCAAATCCGGATCAAATCTATCCTTTCGAAAGTCATTGCAGCGTATTTGAGAATTATCAAATGCCACCAAGAGAACAAGCAGGAGAAGTTTCTAGATTGGTGGTCAGAAAAACCCACAGACGCCGTCGTGGTGATTCAATGGAAGGCGTGTCTGCAGATTTTATTGAAAAAGCTAACACCTCATCAATAAAGCCTCATGCCGGTGGCAAGCAAAGGGATGGCAATAGCCCCATGCTATTGCTAGGCTTATACCGTGAAATTTATCGTCACAGCCGAAGAAATGGAGTGCGTTATTTGTATGCTGCTATGGAGCGATCATTAGCGCGCTCACTAAATAAAATGGGCTTTGTATTCGTTCCTATTGGGCCGCAAACCGACTATTACGGCCCAGTTACTCCATTTATATTAGATCTTGATGAGCTGGACAGGCGCTTGAAAAGTGATAATGAATTTCTTGCCGCGTGGTTTACTGATAAACCGCTTCCATTTTTTTTGATTGTTAAGACTGTATTTAACAATTGGTGGAAAGATTTCCGTAAGAAGAAATAATTTTCTGCTACTTGACGGTGGTTAGATAAAGTTATTGAACTCTAACTTTCTTTTAACCTAGATCTGTTTTGAGTCATTCAACCCGGCATAACCTGTCAGTCTGTTAGTGATGTGTTACCTATCCGGTGCTCAATCAGTATGACCCTAAATTTTATGCTGAAAATCAATGAAAATTATTTTTGCTAAATGGATGAGACGCCTGATTCGCTCTCAATTGAAAAAAACAAGCCATGAAAAGTTTTTTAAGGTAAGTGAGAAAAAGCTGTTTTGTGCTTTCAAGCGAGCGGCAAAAAAATCAAAAGTCTATAGAGAACTGTTGGCGGAACATGGTGTTTCCATCGCCTCGATACGCAATATTCAAGATTTCGTCAAATATTGCCCTGTTCTTGATAAAGCTAGCACCTTTCGCCGCTTTTCTTTGTCGCAACTCATAGCAGAAGATATCCAGGTGAGTAAAATCGCTTCGGTTCTCACTAGTTCAGGACATGGAAGTGGGGGCTTTGCACTTGGATTGAGTACCAGCGATCAAATGGTGTCAACGCCATCGTTGATTGATTTAGGTCTGGAGATGGCCTTTGAGATTGACCGGTACCGCACTCTTCTAATTAATTGCCTTCCAATGGGCGTTACTTTTCAGTCTAACGCTGTGTGCGTTGCCAATGTCAGTGTCCGAGAGGATATGGCGTGCGCTATTGTGGAGCAGGCGGGTCAGCTGTTTGATCAAATTGTTCTTTGTGGCGATCCTTTATTTTTGAAAAAATTATGTGACTATTCACAAGAAAAAAACTTAGATTGGTCTCGTTTTCGTATGAATGTGGTGATTGGGGAAGAGACTTTCTCTGAGGCATTTCGTGATTATTTAGCGAAGGTATTACATATAACGATTGATGACGCTAACTCTGGCGCAATTATCAGTTCAATGGGCGTAGGTGAATTGGGCTTGAATTTATTTACTGAAACAAGAGAGACTATCGCCTTACGTCGTGCTTGCATTAATAATCCATCCTTGCTTCGCGAACTCTTCGGATCCGAATGTGCAAATGGTACGGTTCCCACTTTTTTTGTCTATAGTCCTCTACGTACGTATGTAGAAATTAATAAAGCCAGTGCGCAAGGTATCGGCGATTTACTTATTTCAGTTTTGGACATTGCCACTCCAATACCGCTATTGCGCTACAAAATCGGCGATATAGGAAAATTAATTTCCGCATTGCAGTTCGAACAGGCAGTACAAAAATCAGGACTTAAGTTGGATCAACCGCTCTTGCCTATAGTGGCATTGTTCGGGAGATCGAAGGACGTCCTTCCTAACGGTGGTCATGTTGATCAATATAAGCAGGCGCTATATAAATATCCAGATATTGCCCAATATTTCAGCGGGGCTTTTAGATTGTCAGATAGTTCTGACGGATTGCTATGGGAAATTCAATTGGTTCGTGATTGTGAGGTTGATACTGGTCAATTGATAACAGCCTTAGCTTCCGCTTTTGAAACGGACGTACAAAGACGGCTTATTGCCTGTCATTCATATGATAAATTTCCTTATGGGAAAACTTTAGATTACGAAAGAAAATTCATTTATTGGAACGGTTAAAAAGAGCTGTCGATTTTTTTTACAACCCAAAATTAAAGTGATGCCTTGATGTAATTAAACAACAAGTTATTTCTTATTAATCAATGAGTTAGGATTTTTTTAATTTTCTGGCATGTTTCGTGCTCATTGTAAGCCGTGGGTGTATTGATTAATAAATCAAAAAGAGGAATTCAAATGAACTTTACGAAAATGAACATTGCATTGGCAGGCTTAGCGTTATCCGCTGCCGTCGCTGTACCAGCGCATGCGGTTACTTTGGCTGGCGGTTACGCAGGCGGAATTACCTTCGTATTCGCCAGTTTTGACATGGGTACAAATTATAAAGGTCAAAAGGGCGGTACAATTTGCGCGTCCGTCTCCGCATGTGATACCGCTGCGATAGCCCCTGCTCCGGGTGCGATTGGCAGTGAAGATACATGGGGTATTTTTCAGGTTACTGGCATTATTTCAAATGATGGATTTAACAAATTATTATGGACGCAAGGTACTGGCGGTGAGTACATCACTGGTATGTTCCATGGTTTAGATGATATGGTTGTTAATGGCGGCACGACAGCATCTAAAGTTGAAGCCCATTCAACCGGCGGTTCGATTCAGTTTTATGTTGATAGTACGTTGGCAGATTATTCTGCTGGCGCTGCACTTGGTGCTGCAGGCCGTATTGGCGCAGCTGGATTTACTGGTGCAACAAATGGAACACTGTGGTTAGATATGAATTTCGCTGGTACAGCTGATTCTGATTATAGCGGACTCGCTTATCAAAGTAATTTCAGCACAGCTTCACTTAATGGATCTGGATCTGGTTACCTTGATGTCGTTGGCGGTTCATATGCTGGCCAGATCAAAAAAGGCACAGAGACAGATTTGGATGGCAATAAACGCGATGCATTTCTTCAGGCAACATATTCTCCTAATTCAAATGCGCCAAAGTGGACTGTCACAAATCGCGGCGGTTTGGACACCAACGTAATTCCAGAGCCTGCATCCTTGGCTTTGTTTGGCTTGGGTTTGGCTGGTTTGGCTAGCTTGCGTCGTCGCAAGAACTAAGTTTTTGTTGTTAGAAGTTGTGTAAAAACTGCCTGGTTCGCCAGGCAGTTTTTTTATGCTTTTAAGAAACAGAAAATTGAAAACATCAGCCTTTGGTGAGGCATAATTTTTGACAGGTTTAATTTTTGTTGTTGTAAATTAGTGCTCGCGGTACATTATTTTTTGTGACCGTATTTTTTCTTTGTTAAATGCAATTCATACATAGTGTATTCACGGTAGTTCTTGTTAAAATATCAAAAATAGATGAACGAGTTTAATTATCGAGGTATAGATGTTACGGATTTCTAATCACCATGTTTCAAGAGTGACATCCATTTTGCTGTTGTTTGAATTTGGCGCATCCTTCGGTTCAGTTTACCTAGGGACGATGATCCGTTTGTCGAGTACGAATAATGAGAGTTTCCATTTAATGGGAGAGCCATTTTTTCTGACTGCTTGGGTTCTCGCAATGACGATCGTGTTTAGCATGGGCGCTCTGGGCATGTACCAGATTAATTTCCGGGAGGGAACTAGAAACACTTTTCTACGATTGATGCCGTCAATGGCGTTAGCTTTGGCCATTGTAAGCGTGATTTTTTATATATTTCCATCCTTGTATCTTGGGCGCGGCGCCATTGGTTTGATCATCGTCATTGCTGCATTTTGCATACTATTGGTAAGGTTGCTAGTTTTTAAGTCATCTGAATCGGGTTTGTTGCGATCTCGTATTATTTTTCTTGGATCTGGTGCAATGGCGCAGGAATGCCACGAGTTGGCAATCAGTAATATTGGGCATCATGATTATGATGTTATTGGTTTTGTTCCAGTTGAACACGAAGAACGTAAGGTCTTAGCAAAATACGTACTTCCTGCTGACCAAAGCATGTCGTCGCTGGCAACAAAGCATAATGCGGATGAAATTGTCGTCGCTGTACAAAATCGAAGAGGTGGACAATTTCCTATTCAAGATTTACTTGATTGTAAATTACGGGGCGTCAAAGTTATTGATGCGGCCGCTTTTTTTGAGCGGGAAGCGTGTCAGTTGCGAGTAGAGACGCTTCAGCCCGGTTGGCTGGTTTTCGGCGACGGGTTTAATCAAGGTTTCATACGCCGGCTTGGTAAGAGAGTGTTTGACATGTCAGTAAGTGCAATTATCACCATATTGACGTTGCCGATCATGCTGTTGACCACAATTTTAATTTTCCTCGAAGATAGAGGTCCTATCTTTTATCAACAGGAACGAGTGGGAAAAAACGGTCGCACCTACATGGTGTTGAAATTTCGCAGTATGGGAATTAATGCCGAGAAGGTTGGTATGCCACAATGGGCTAGTACTAACGATCCTCGCACCACGCGTATTGGCCGGATTATTCGAAAGCTGAGGATCGATGAGTTACCTCAAATCATTAATGTACTCAAGGGTGAAATGAGTTTTGTTGGTCCGCGACCTGAGCGGCCGTATTTTGTCGATCAATTATGTCGGGATGTACCGTTTTATAATATGCGGCATAGTGTCAAGCCAGGTATTACAGGAATGGCGCAAGTGCGTTATGCCTATGGTGCATCAGTCGAAGATTCCAAGCAGAAGTTACAATATGATTTGTATTATGTTAAAAATAACAGTTTGTTTTTGGACATAATGATTTTGCTTGAAACAATTCAAGTTGTGTTGCTAGGAAAGGGGGCCAGGTAAATCCTGGTATTTTCCCGATATTCACAATTTTCCCAGAATAATTCTATTGAGTCGTCGCTTAAGATGGATACTCTGCCGTACCAAAAATGCATCCGTTAGAAGGCATTCAGATGTTAATAAACGTTGTGTTTCTGAGTTATTCCGTTGCTGCGGCGGCGTTTTTATTGTTGGCGCTTCTGCTAGTGACGAAATGGCGAGGGCGTTTACACTGGGTTCCACTTTTAGTCGCAAGTCTACTTACTTCTTTATGGGCTTCTAATATCGCGTGGCACGGCTACGTCGATACACCTTTTTCTTTATTAACTCATTGTCTTGAAGTTGTCCGTGGTGCTGGATGGATTGTATTTTTATTGATTCTATTGGATCCCTCACGGCAATGGCATTTCGCAAATATTGTCAATGCGAAGCCCTATGCTCTGGGTATTCTGTCGTTTTTATTACTTCAACTGATCGCGACGATCTATAGCAACTTCGGTTTTCCTGATTTTTCTAATGGGCTGATTAATTTACTCAGCAACGCAGGTGGGCGCGTTGCCATTGCCGTGATAGGCATGCTGCTGGTGGAACAGTTTTTCAGAAATACGTCTGAAAAGGGGCGATGGGGTATTAAGTTCGCCTGCTTGGGTTTGGGTGGATTATTCGTATTTGATTTCTATTTATATAGCGACGCCATGCTGTTTCGTAAGATCAATATCGAAATTTGGGCGGCTCGAGGAATGGTCGATGCAATCACGGTTCCTTTGTTAATGATATCCGTTGCGCGTAATCCAAAATGGTCGCAGAGAATCTTAGTCTCTCGCCGTATTTTGTTTCATTCAGCGACCTTGTTTGGTAGCGCGTTCTATCTTTTGGCAATGGCAGCAGCAGGGTATTACTTAAGGTTCTTTGGTGGGAATTGGGGCACCGTGATGCAGGTAGCCTTCTTGTTTGGCGCCGTCATTCTCCTTTTGATCTTGTTATTTTCAGGCTCAGTGAGATCGTGGCTGAAAGTTTTTATAAGTAAGCATTTTTACAACTATAATTACGACTACCGAGAAGAGTGGATTCGGTTTACAAGGACACTTTCGCTTGATGCGGCTGATTTAGGCGAGAGGTCAATTATGGCGCTGGCGGAACTGGTGCAAAGTCCGGCTGGTGCCTTATATATCCGGGCAGATAGCGGTAATTGCGAACCCGTTAATCAATGGAATATGCATGTCAATGGTGTTGGCGAGCCTTTGAGTAGTGGATTTTCTCGCCTTTTAGAAGAAAGACAGTGGGTAATTGATCTGCAAGATTTAAAGACCCATGCGGATATTTATGAAGGCATAGAGATGCCCGATTGGCTGCGTGCAGAGTCCAGCGCTTGGTTGGTGTTGCCGCTCATTTTGCATGGAAAATTATTTGGTTTTGTGGTGTTGGCGCAAGCTAGAAGTAAAATTAATTTGAATTGGGAAGTATTGGATTTATTGAAAATAGCGGGTAGTCAGGCGGCTAGTTATTTGGCCCAGCAAGAATCGGCGAATGCGTTAATGGTGGCGCGTCAATTTGATTCGTTTAATCGGATGTCGACTTTTATGGTGCACGATCTCAAAAATCTGGTTGCACAATTGTCCTTGTTGTTGTCAAACGCGGAAAAGCATAAAAACAACCCTGAATTTCAGAAAGATATGATTGAAACGATTGATCACTCAGTACAAAAAATGAAAGTACTGTTGCAAAAATTAAGTCGCGGCGCCTCCATAGACGACAAATCATCCATATCCCTGGATCAATTGCTCAAACATGCTGTTGAGTCAAAATCTCCTTATGAGCCCACGCCAGTATTGGAAATCCTAAAGCCGGCATTGCGAGTCAACGCAAATTGGGAGCGGCTGGAAAGGGTGATCGGCCACATTATTCAGAACGCGGTTGAAGCCACGCCAAAAGAAGGAGAAGTTCGTGTTACCTTAAGTCAGCAAGATGATTTTGCAGTGATTGAAATCAAAGATACCGGTGCTGGTATGACTGAAGAATTTATTCGGGAAAAATTATTTAGTCCATTCGTTTCAACCAAAGTCGCTGGCATGGGTATCGGCGTTTTTGAAACAAAAGAATATGTTCAGGAGTTAGGTGGCAAGCTCGATGTCAGCAGTAGCCCGTCAACGGGAACTGTTTTCAAGATTAGCTTACGTATCCGTGGTTCCGAAGTTCAAGCTGCGGAGGTTCAAGTAATGAACAAGGTCGCGCAATCAAAAGAAGGTGTGCCGTGAGTCAAGAAAAGAAAAAGTTATTAATCATTGAAGACGATTTGGGATTGCAAAAGCAATTGCGCTGGAACTTCGACGCCTATGAAGTTCTGGTGGCGGGCGATAGAGAAAGTGCATTAGCGCATGTGCGCAGACATGAACCTGCCGTTGTCACTATGGATCTTGGTCTGCCGCCCGATCCGGATGGTGCCTCTGAAGGATTTGCGATTCTCCAACAAATTTTGTCTTTGGCACCGGATACAAAAATCATCGTTTTATCTGGAAATCAAGATAGAGAAAATGCAGTCAAGGCGATAGGTTTAGGCGCCTATGATTTTCATCAAAAGCCGTTCGACCCAGAGATGTTGGGCTTGGTCGTCGAGCGCGCTTATTATTTGCAAGCCTTGCAAAAGGATAATCGCCGCATGTTGCAGGTGCAGGCCGCATCACCGATGTCGGGCGTTATTAGTCGTGACCCTGGCATGCTTAAAGTGTGCCGCAATATCGAAAAAGTCGCGCCCTCTTCGGCCTCGGTGATGTTGTTGGGAAGTAGCGGAACCGGTAAAGAAGTGCTGGCGCGCGCGCTGCATCAATTGAGTCCTCGACAGGATAAACGTTTCATGGCGATTAATTGCGCAGCGATCCCGGAAAATCTTCTGGAGAGTGAGCTTTTCGGTTACGAAAAAGGTGCTTTTACGGGCGCAGTGAAACAAAATCTCGGCAAGATAGAGCTAGCGAATGAAGGGACGTTTTTCCTCGATGAGGTCGGCGATTTGCCGATGGCATTGCAAGCGAAGTTACTGCGATTCTTGCAGGAGCGGGTGGTCGAACGCATAGGCGGACATAAAGAGATTCCTGTCGATGTACGCATCGTGTGTGCGACACATCAAAACCTCAAAGAGCTGGCGGCAACAGGACGTTTTAGAGAAGATCTGTATTATCGTCTGAGCGAAATCGTCATCAATATTCCGCCATTGGCTGATCGCAACGGCGATGCCGCTTTGTTGGCGCATCACTTTAAAAATAAATTTAACGCCAAGGAAGGTCGCCCTGGATTGAATTTTAGTCAGGAAGCGTTGGCGATGATAGAGAATCATCCATGGCCGGGTAACGTGCGTGAAATGGAAAACGTCATCAAGCGCGCCGTCATCATGGCAGATGGCCCGCAAATCACCGTGGATGATCTTGGCTTATCTACAGCGGTAACCGATGAGCAGCCAATTAATCTGCGCCAAATCCGTGATGAGGCGGAACATAAGGCAGTAGTCAAGGCATTGGCAAGAGTGGATGGCAATATCGCCAAAGCGGCTGAATTACTGGGAATTAGCCGACCGACGTTGTACGATTTAATCAGTCGCCATGCCATTAAGTAAGTCAGAAATAAAATTACCTCTATAACGCGTTGACCAAGTAAACAATGATCGATCTGATTCATCAATTAATTTTACGTTCCGCGTTACAGTCACCTAGCGCTGAGGCATTGTCGTATCAACGGCAGCGTATCAGTTATACGCAGTTGTCGGAACACGTGCATCAACTTGCTGCCGGCTATCTTGAGTTAGACCTGGAGCGTAGTGACCGAGTTGCCGTCTATTTGGAAAAACGCCCGGAAGCGGTCGTTGCCATGTTCGCAGCTTCTGCCGCTGGTGCGGTGTTTGTCCCGATTAATCCTTTGCTCAAGCCTGAACAAGTCGCCTATATTCTGGCCGATTGCGATGTCAAGATTCTCGTCACTTCGGCAGATCGTCTGCACGCATTGCACAAGATACTGCCGCTATGCCCGGATCTGCGGCATGTTATTGTCGTCGATATAAATCACAAATCAGCGCTAGAAACCACGTTGCAGGTCAGGTCTTGGGAGCAGCTAATTGCAACGCCATCTGAGCGAATACCGCATCGCGGTATTGATACGGATATGGCGGCCATTCTCTATACCTCAGGGAGTACCGGAAAACCAAAAGGGGTGGTACTCTCGCACAGAAATTTACTGGTTGGTGCGGCGAGTGTGGCGCAATATCTCAACAACACAAGCAGCGACAGAATACTGGCGTTGCTACCCTTGAGTTTTGATTACGGCCTGAGTCAATTGACGACCGCATTTAGTGTCGGCGCATCGGTGGTATTAATGAATTATTTGCTACCGCAAGATATTATGCGCACGATTGTCGATGAGAAAATTACCGGTCTGGCGGCGGTGCCCCCGCTCTGGATACAATTAGTTCAGCAGAAGTTGCCTGGGCCTGATGCCTTAAGCTCGTTACGCTACATCACCAATTCGGGCGGCGCCATGCCGGCGACAACATTGGCGGCGTTAAGGGCGATCGTTCCTGCCGCGCAGGTGTATCTCATGTATGGCCTGACCGAGGCATTTCGTTCCAGTTATTTGTCGCCGGCCGAGGTTGATACGCGACCAGATTCGATAGGCAGAGCGATTCCCGGTGCCGAGCTGATGGTGATCAACAAGGCAGGTCAACAATGTGCGCCAAACGAAGCTGGTGAGCTGGTGCATCGCGGTGCTTTGGTGGCGCTAGGGTATTGGAATGATGCGCAAAAGACGGCGGAAAGATTTCGCCCCGCGCCGATGACATTACCCGGTTTGCCCTTGCCAGAGATCGCCGTATGGTCGGGTGACACCGTGCGCATGGATGCAGAGGGTTATTTGTATTTTATTGGCCGCGATGACGATATGATTAAGGTCTCGGGCTATCGCGTTAGTCCTTTAGAAGTAGAAGAAGTGGTCGATCGTTTCGAGCACGTGACCGAACAAGTAGCGATTGGTGTTCCACATCCAGTCATGGGACAGGCGATCGTTTTAATCGTCAAACAGAATCAAGCGGTGAACCTGAGCGCTGTCGCATTGCGTCAACAATGCCAGATGCAATTGCCAGCGTATATGGTGCCAGCCCACGTCGAGATCACGTCTGACAGTTTGCCGCGCAATGCCAACGGAAAAATTGATCGGAAATTACTACAGTCGCGTTGGATGGATTTATTCCAGGTGAAGGTATAAAGTGCAATGCGCCGCTGTATAGCGTGGCGCGCTAGAATTGTTTGACATGACATCAAAAGTGAAAAATGAGCACGCCCACCACGCCTTATCGATTCGAGTTTACAGCCACTCTGGCCTGTAAGCCGCTTTGATAGTGCGTGTTGGTCGTGCCATGAATTAAAAATTCCAGCATCAATACAGATGCCACGGCGCGTATTCCTCCTCACCACGTTTACTATGAAAAAACCTGTTCACGCTTCACAGACGCAGTTTCAAGTCCAGGATAACTGTTTGCTGGTCGGCGGCATTCCCCTAACACGCCTTGCGCAGCGGGTGGGCAGTACGCCATTTTTTGCCTATGACCGCGCCTTGTTGCGCAGCCGCGTCGCACATCTGCGCGCCGTCTTGCCTGCCGAAATACGCCTGCATTATTCCATCAAGGCTAACCCGATGCCGGCGCTGGTACAGCTCATGGCCGGATTGGTCGATGGTCTGGACGTGGCCTCCGGTGGAGAACTGAAAATTGCGCTTGATACGGGCGTGCAGCCGCAGCACATCAGCTTTGCCGGCCCCGGCAAGACCGACGCAGAATTGGCGCAAGCCATTGCGGCACATGCCCTCATTCATCTTGAATCCGAAAGTGAACTTGAGCGGGTGAATAGACTGGCTTTGGCCATGGGCGTCAACCCAAAAGTCGTCGTTCGAGTGAACCCTGCATTTGAATTGAAATCGTCTGGTATGAAAATGGGCGGTGGCGCGAAGCAATTTGGCATTGATGCGGAAGCCGTGCCGGCAATGTTACAAAAAATGGCAGAATTGACGATGGATTTCCACGGTTTCCAGATTTTTTGTGGTTCGCAAAATCTCAAGCCGGAAGCGATCGTTGAAGCACAATCGAGCATATTTCAACTCGCGATTGAATTAGCCAGGCATGCTCCGCAGCCAGTACGTTTATTAAATATTGGCGGTGGTTTCGGCATACCGTATTTTCCTGGTGAACTTGCACTTGATCTTGATCCCATCGCGGCGAATTTAAGGCAATGGCTGCCGAAGCTGGCTTTGGCTTTGCCAAAGGCAGTTGTTGCCATCGAATTGGGCAGATATCTTGTTGGCGAAGCTGGCATCTATGTCGCCAAGGTAATCGACCGCAAAATCTCCCGAGGCCAGGTATTTCTGGTGACGGATGGCGGCATGCATCATCATCTCGCGGCGTCAGGCAATCTTGGGCAAGTGATACGCAAAAATTACCCGGTTGCGGTAGGAAATAAAATGTCAGGAACCGAGCGCGAGATTGCTTCAGTAGTCGGCCCGCTTTGTACGCCGCTCGATTTATTAGCCGACCAAATGGAATTGGAAGCAACGAAAGTGGGAGATCTAATTGTCGTATTTCAATCCGGTGCTTACGGCATGACAGCGAGCCCGAATGATTTTTTAGGTCATGCAAAAGCGGTAGAAGTATTGGTGTAAGGAAATTTGTATTTTGGTATTCGCCGAGGGGCCAAAAAAGCAGCTCTATGGTGAGTGACGTGATGCAGTTAATATCTATTATTGACGAAAAATAATTGCGAATTTATATGAATAAAACGGGGGTTCTTAAAGCTACTTTGATCACGTGGGCCAGCATTTTTCTGGCCACTCCGCTTTACGCGGCTGATTTTGTCTCCACTGTAAAAGTGATCAAACCGTCCGTCGTCGCTATCGGCACATTTCAAAAGACACGTAGCCCCGCAGTGAGTTTTTCTGGTACAGGGTTTGTGGTCGGAGACGGCCTTACCATCATCACCAATGCCCATGTCGTAAATGCGGCGATGAATAACGAAAGCAACGACACTCTCGGGATTTTGGCTGGTAAAGGCGATGCCACAGAGTTTAGACCCGCGACCATCATAGCGATTGATGAAGAACACGATCTGGCCCGATTACGCATAGGTGGCCTGCCTTTGCCAGCGCTGGAGCTAGGCGACGCAAATACAGTTGCCGAGGGTCAGTCGGTCGCTTTTACCGGGTTTCCTCTTGCTATAGGATTGGGTTTTCATCATGCAACGCATCGTGGTTTTATCTCATCGATCACGCCGGTGGCCAAGCCATCGCTAGATTCCCGCAGATTAGATCCAAAAGTGGTGGCGCAACTCCGGCGTGCACCATTTTCTGTCTTTCAGCTCGATGCTACCGCCTACCCCGGAAATAGCGGAAGCCCGGTCTATGATCCCGAAACCGGTCGTGTAATTGGTGTCATTAATATGGTGTTTGTCAAAGGATTGAAAGAAACTGCCATCACTAATCCTAGCGGGATTAGTTATGCAATTCCTGTCAATTTTGTGCATGAATTGCTGCAAAAGAAAATGTAATCAATTAAATTAAAAGTGCTAGGTGAGTGCCACATATAGAGGATTTCGTGAAGAGTGAAAGCGAGTCTTTGGCATAAGCGTTGAAGCTTTTGAAGGTATCTGGTATATTGTTATAATAACATTGTTAAGGCGAGAATTTCATGAGTGTAGTTGGCGTAGTAGGATTAGGTTATGTGGGCATGCCTCTGGCTGTCGAGTTTGGTAAAAAACTGCGGACAATCGGTTTTGACCTCTCTGCAAGTAAAGTCGCAAGCTACCAGCGGTTTATTGATCCCACCGGAGAATTGGCAACTGAAGAGCTGCAGGCAGCGCGACACTTAAGTGTTGGGACTGATCCATCGGAATTATCTCAAGCCGATTTCTTGGTCATTGCGGTACCTACGCCAGTTGATTTAGCCCACAACCCAGATTTCACTCCACTGATAGGCGCGAGCGAAACTGTTGGCAAGCACATGAAGCGCGGGTCGATCGTAATTTACGAATCCACCGTTTATCCAGGCGCGACCGAAGAAGTATGCATTCCTGTACTCGAAAAGCATTCTGGCCTGAAATGGAAAGAAGATTTTCATGTAGGTTTTTCGCCGGAGCGGATTAACCCAGGTGACAAAGAGCATACCCTCACCACTATTTTAAAAATTGTCTCAGGCGACGATGACGACACCTTAGACAAAATTGCAAAACTGTACGAGACCATCATTGTCGCGGGCGTACATCGCGCCACTAGTATCAAAGTGGCAGAAGCAGCCAAGGTCATCGAAAATACCCAGCGCGACTTGAATATTGCGCTCATGAATGAACTAGCCATTATCTTCGACATGATCGGTATCGATACGTTGGAGGTATTGCAGGCGGCCGGTACCAAATGGAACTTCCTCAATTTCCGTCCGGGATTGGTCGGTGGTCATTGTATTGGTGTCGATCCTTACTACTTAACGCACAAAGCTGACATGCTGGGATATCACCCGCAAGTCATTCTGGCAGGACGCAGAATTAACGATGGCATGGCAAAATTTATCGCTGAAAAAGTGGTCAAAGAAATTATCAAGGCAGGCCATCATGTGAAAGGCTGTGTCGTCA
>JACMRF010000141.1 GCA_014376575.1 Undibacterium sp. | reverse complement strand
GGCCAAATCGGCGGGGCGGCCATCCGCTGATTGCTTTCATCACCGGCGGTGCAGAAATCCGTAAAATCCTCGATCACATTGGCATAGAGTCTAGCCTGCCAAAGATAAGCAAAGCCCGCGGTCCACCCTTGTGGGATGCCTTTGATGAAGCCGAACCGAAGGAATACTTTGATGCCGGGCCAGACTGAGACATTGGACAGCATGGACCCGATGAAGACGTGGATCAAAGTGTGAATTGGTGAAGTAGATCCCTTTCAGATCCTAATTTTGATACGGCCATTTGACGCAAATGGGATAGCTTTATGCCTGCGCTTTATTTTAGGCTAACAGTGAGCAACATCGATTGGCGATTGCGCGTTTTATTAAAGTTTGGGCTAGGTTCGGGGTCTCAATTTTGGATCAATGGCAGTGAAAGGTGCATTGTGATTATTGATTTCTTGTGCAATGCTTTGGTTGGGTGGCTTCAAGGTAAGTTGGTTACCTTTGGAATACAACCAGATGCGCCAGAAATAGGTTTTTAGGTTTCCTATCCGTTGCAATACTTTGGTTGGCTGGTTTAAATTTTCTATCCGTTTCCTATCCGTCTTCTGTCACTTTTTTTTGATTGCGTAGACCAACTCGAACGATTTGCTTTGCACCTGGTGCTAATCAAAAGGTCGCTGGTGTAATGACTAATTCTTGTGTCTGTTGATATTGATACTGACCTCCATGTGGTGTCCATTTATTCAAACTCACCTCCATTACCGATTCCTCGGTACCGTTATTGCTCACCGTCAGTACCGCGACACTGCTCTTGGGTAATAATTTGAGACTCACTGATGTTAATTGTATGGATCCTGCCAAGACAGGTAAAACAGGAATCAACAGCGCCAGACACACAATAAGCGAGATTGGAAAGCCATTATTTTTCACCTTCAGAGATTTTTAGAATATACCCGGCATGGTCTGTCGAAAAGTCACAAAACACATGCAGAGCGCTATTAGGTAATCGTCACATTGACGGTATCAGCATAGGCAGCAACAGCTACAACTTACCCTGCAAATATGCGCCCGTAGGCTGAGATCGATTGAACAGCACCGTTACCTATGCCGGATACTTTTTCAGCGCCAGTGCCATCGCCCCATACCGTGGTGCGCGCAGCAGAGGTGTAAATGGTGTAGGACAGTAGCTGAGCGCTGGCGCTCATTTTTCGATTAGCAATCGTAGCGCCAACGCCAGTCCCAGCATCCAGGGACACCGTGCCAATCGCATCCACGTTGCCAGCGGCAATCGCGGAGCTAGTAGCGCTCGTAGACGCCAAACGCCAAACTCCAAGCACCAACTGAACATGTCAAGCTGATCGTCGCCGTGACTGTCATAACGACATTTGCTTTCTTCGCGAAAGCGTCTTGATTGACGCCGGTGAATAGCGAGTGAACAGACAATACGCACATTGAATTTATTTTTGAAGACATATTTGTACGTCGGAAGGAGCCTAGCTTAAATTTTTTCACCTTTTGATTGGTTCACTTCAAGTTGGGTGTGATCAGCATCAACACACAATCTCATCATATTTTCCATGAAACAAACCTTCCATTCTGTTCGCTATCGAACGAAGTGACTGAGATACCTCAGTAGGTATGAAACTCTTCATAATCGATGCGCTCTTAATTTGCTATTTATCGCGATTTTCCGACGAGTTACATTTCGAGGTTGAATCCGCCTTTAAATTTAATGGTATTAAATTTGAATTAAAAATACCGTAACCGCATCTGCGCTTACAATCGCTGCTCTTGCACACAGTGGATAATTACGCTGCTATGCTTACCTGAGTAAGTGGTGCAGCTGAAATTTATGAAGCGGCTCAGACGATCTTTCGGTGATCAGAATTCATTCCACAAATGTGTGTGGTGACGAGGACCTAATAATACTTAAAAAACTTAAATTGGAAGATGCGCGCAAGCCGAGGGCTTGGATGGCAAGACATAATTCGCCACAGGGGCTGCTGGCTTGCGCGTAACACCATCCGATAAACCTACTTTCTTGTAGCGCGTCCGTTCTCCTCAATACTCAGGTATTCCAAGCGCAGAACCGGCCTACGCCTGTGTTCGCCGAATAAGATGCGAGACACTAGTCTCAACGCCCATGCAGACGCTTAATAAATTCGAACATCTGAAAATTATGGGCCATATACATGAGTCCACCGATGACCAGCAAGGTCACAGTGACGACAATCCAATCTCTCTTTTTCATTTTTCTTTCCTCTTCATAGAATCACTATCGTTTTTTAAACAAAGGCCAAAGTGTCACGCACACTTAAACGCGCTGCACGCATTGCAGGTAGGCTACTTGCCAAGATGGATAGCACCACCGTGCCTACGATCCAGATCAGCGATGCGCTCGGAGAAAATAGAATCGGCAACGTCAAACCGGCATTCATACCACTGTTGATCTCGCCAAGAATTAGACCCAGAGGTAAGGACAAGAGCATGGCGCAAAACGTGCTGAGCAGACCGATGAGTATGCCTTCACCAATCAGGTTTCTTAATATGGTTGAGGCGCTACCACCTATCGTGCGCATGATGCCAAATTCTCGGGTACGTTCGATGACGCTGGTACCCATGGCGGACGCTAAGCCTAAGGCGCCAACACCGGCCATCAAGCCTGACATGAGTAACAACACGACGATCAAAACCATGGTGTGTGAATCCAATGCTGCGCCCATGATGCTCTCTGTCACATTCAATTTGATGCGGATATTTTCTTGCGCCAATCTAGCTTCGATAAGATTCGCCTGGCGTATTAAAGATTGCGCATCGTGCTGCTCGAGTACGACCCGATACACATTCGACTCTCCACTAGAACTCATATGCTTACGATAGGCCGCCTGACTGATATAAACGTGGGAACCTGTCATAATTTCTCGTGCCACGCCCAGAACTTTCAAAGAGAGATTTTTTCCATTGGCAGTAATTGATAACTGGCTACCGATCGCAGGACGAGAAAAATAATTGTAGGCTGCATTATTTAGCACCACACCATCGCTATCTGCGTCGTTAAGTTGTGCAGAAAACCATCGACCAGCCAGCATTTGTAAGCCCAGCAATTGACTATCGTCAGGCACAGTAATCAGCGCCAAGCTGCCATGGCCACCATCGGGATAGGTGCGCTCTACGGTTAGTCCATCAGCACGCGCCTTTGTCGCACCTTGCTCCCGCCATGACTCGACCAACTTCACCCCTGGTACCGAAGCGATGAGCGCTTGCGTACTTTTTTCAGGGGACGGGGTGGTCAAAATGGTTTCAATATCGTAACGACGGTCTTGCGCCGCCAGATGCAGATTTTCTTCCCATGCATTCTTGACGCTGAGCGTGCCGATAAAGAGCGCGCCTGAGCTGCCAAGGAGAATAAGGTTCATCACAAGTCGACCACGCCGTCTGAAGGTATTGCGTAGTGCCAGAATAAAGCTGCGGTCTATCCATGAGAAATGACGTAACAACTGGTCCACAAACTTATTCGGTTTAAAGCCACCTGCAACACCAACATCGCTGATGGCTTCGCGCACTGTAATATGTGTGGCACGATAAATCGGTACCAGCGCGATCAACATCGGGACGGCTACGCCACATAATACGGTGATGGCATACACCCAAATAGGCAAATCGGTGCTTTGTAGGTCAATATTAAATAACTGCGTGCCCACGTTCGCTAATGCATTGCCTGCGACTAGGCCAGTTGGCAAACCTATTGTCGTGGCTAACAAACCTAGTCCACACACAAACAGCAGATACATACGGGCAATTGCCCATGAACCGCCTCCTATCGCTTTCATCACCCCAATTTGTCTGACCTGTTGCGCTAGCATCGCATTAATCATGGTTGCCGTCAGGACGGCACTCAACAGCAAGGCAACCACGCTAAATGCCAATAGCAGACTTAATACGCCATTCATTTGCCCTTGATGTGGATGCTGACCCGGTGGTGGAACACTGATTCCACCGACTTGCTTTCCTTGTTGCTGTAACCAATTTGCGACCTTCGCGACTGTGGCATCGACGAGTACTGGATCAAAACTTACTTGCCCGTTGTCGCCGCTCACTTGCAATTTGAGCGTATTGAGCTGTGCGTTATCGATTAGAAGTTGCAGAGTCGCTGGCGTGATGTATGCATAGACATTTTGTTCTTGCCATGCCGGCGCCAGGCTCGCATCGTGCACCGTGCCAGTAATGGACAACTCATGTTGTACCCCATCGTTCGTTTTGATTTGCAGCGCAGTGCCGACTTTCGCGCTAATGAACTTAAGCGCTTCACGTTCTAAAAGAACTTCGCCCGCTTGTGGATCGAATGAACCGGCTTCCTGCATCACACGACTCACCAACATCTTCTTAAAATCCGAAATGACGAACAAGGTCACAGGTAATTTTGTGCCCGATTTAAGTGTCATTGATGCTTTCAATGTTGTGCGCATTTCTGCCGCTGCGACATGTGCTTGCTGCCTTAATTTGACTAAGATTTCCTCATCCATATTATTGACTTGTATCGAAGCGGCGGCAGGCAGTGTGTTGAGATAATTGCCGTTCACCTCGCGACTCAATAAAGTGTATGCACTCAATATGGTGGTGACGGCAAATACGCCCGCGGCAATAGCCAGCACCATGATCAATACACGTGCTTTGGCCAGCCAGAAATCGCGCAAGATTTTTATCCAGCGTGGAGCGAGTACAGAATTATGCATAGTTGAGTTCTCCCACACTGGCATTCACTGCAGTCAGATCTTTTAGGTCTTGCTGCACCACACCGTCGACCAAAGTGATAGTGCGTGTGAAGTAATGACGTAAATCGCGCTCGTGTGTGACCATGACCACTGTTTTTCCTTCCCGCACCAGCTGTGCAAATAGTTGCATCACGTCGTTCGAGGTGTGTGAATCGAGATTGCCGGTAGGTTCATCGGCAACGATCACCGCAGGGTCATTCGCCAGCGCTCGCGCTATCGCCGCTCTTTGTTGCTGGCCACCTGAGAGATCCGCTGGCAACTTATCGGCTTGCTCAGCAATATCCAATTTTTTTAACAGTGCTAATGCGCGTGCACGGCGCTCTGATGGCGGATAGGTATGACAGAAGTCCATGGGCAGCATGACGTTTTCAATAATGCTAAGGGTTGGCAAGAGTTGGAAGAATTGAAACACGACACCCAGGCTTTTTCCGCGCCACTTTACCAGCGCTTCTTCGCTCATACTGTGGATGGCAGTGCCGGCGATCCGGATTTCGCCGGATGTTGGGCTGTCAATGCCACTGATGAGATTGAGTAAAGTCGATTTTCCACTACCTGACTTTCCTACAATCGCTAAGAATTCGCCTTGGCTAACGGTGAAACTAGCATTCGATAAGGCAGTAAAATTACCGGCCTTATTCCTATACTGCTTACTCAGGTTCTTCAAAATAATGAGGGTGGATTGCGTTGTGCTCATAGGTTTCTCTCTTTAGGTTTACATGGGTCAACACCGATCGCAAGATAAAAAAAACTTGCATTGCGTCGGCACACCAAGCATTAAGCACGTGTAAGGTTGCTACGATGTTTCTTACAGCCCGATTTTTTGCTAGAGTTTGTTGCTAGCGCTGCACGAGAAACATTCAGATACAAAAGTGCGTCGCGACGACCACGTTTTGCGATATAAATGGCATATGGAAAATTTAGATCACATACTCATCGTTGATGACGACCCCGACATCCGTGAATTGCTTTCACAGTATTTGCTTAAAAACGGATTGAAGGTCAGTACCGCCGCCAATGGCAAACAACTGCGTGTCCTGCTCGACGCAAACGCAAGCACTACGTTTGATTTAATCGTGCTAGATTTAATGATGCCTGGCGAAGATGGTCTCACCTTATGCCGCGACCTACGAGCAAATGGTGTTTGTACGATACCAATTTTGATGCTAACTGCAAAAAACGAAGAGAGCGATCGTATTCTCGGTTTAGAGATGGGCGCAGATGATTACCTGACCAAGCCTTTCGCATCACGCGAGCTTCTAGCCCGAGTGCGCGCGATCCTCCGCAGATCACGGATGTTGCCCGCCAATTTACGGGCTCAAGAAAGTACTCACCTATTCGCTTTTGGTCACTGGCGCTTAGATACCATCGCACGCCATCTGCTCGACAACAGCGACACCATCGTTGCCTTAAGCGGCGCGGAGTATCGTTTATTACGGGTGTTTTTAGATCACCGCCAACGCGTGCTTAGCAGAGATCAATTACTCAATCTGACGCAAGGTCGAGATGCCGATCCCTTCGACCGATCTATCGATATTTTGGTCAGTCGATTGCGCAAGCGCTTGAGCGAAGAAAATACAGAAACAACTTCTACGGAAAGAAACGATATGGCTTATATCAAAACCATTCGTAATGAGGGCTATGTGTTTGCCGCAGCAATCACCGAAATTAAGCCACAATGATGATGCAGCTATGGAATAAACTGAGCAAACGCTTGTGGCCGAGTGCGTTATTTGCGCGTCTCACGCTGATTTGGATCATCGCGATTATGGCGGGACATTTACTCAACAATGCCTGGCTGTCTTATGTTGAAGGACATCAAGAAAAAATCCAAGCTGCGTATTATTTCAAGACCGACCTCAGCAATGCAATTCAGATTTTAGAAAAAATACCTGCCGACCAACGTCTGGCTTGGCTGCCCTACTTTCAACGTGAAAACTACCAATTTAGCTTGAACTCGTCCCATGTAAATCCACCGATGAACGAAAAATCTCAAGTGGACGGTACATCGCAAGAAACCATCACCAAACTGCGGCAAGAGTTGCAAGTCAAGCTCGGCAAACAATATCAATTACATGCGGTACCAAGCCCGCAAGCACAATTTGACATCGCCTTCGCACTCAATCTGCAAGATGGCACGCCCTTGCTGGTGCAAGCAAATTTCTACAAACAACCGCAATCGATGTTAGGTGGGATTGTCATCTTCGTGCAGATTTTAAGCTTAGGCCTATTTACCTGGCTAGCCGTCAAACAGGCAACAAGACCTTTACAACAATTAGCAAATTCAGCGGACAAATTGGGCGCCTCCTTGCACTGTGAACCGTTGCCTTTGGAAGGTCCGATAGAGGTGGTGCGCGCGGCGGCGGCATTTAATGCCATGCAAAAACGTATTGTGAATCACATGGCGGAACGTCTGCAAATTCTCGCAGCCATTTCCCATGATTTACAAACACCCATAACGCGCATGCGTTTGCGTGCCGACTTGCTTGATTCGGATGAGCAAAGAAATAAATTCAATACGGATCTGGATAACATGCAAGGTTTGGTGGAAGAAGGTATCGCCTATGCACGCAGCGCGCACAGTACAACCGAAGCACTCAGCAAAATTGACCTTGACGCGATGCTTGAGAGCTTGGTTTTTGATTACGGCGATGCAGGCCAAAAAGTACATTTGCAAGGCCGCTATGGCAGCACTTTCATCACACGCCCTAACGCATTGAAGCGCCTTATCACGAACTTAGTCGATAATGCTTTGTACTATGCGAAAGACGTTGAAGTCAACGTCTACGCAGAACAGCAACGACTACAGATTTCCGTGCTCGACCGTGGTCCTGGCATCGCAGAGGCCGAACTAGATAAAGTGATGCAACCTTTTTATCGACTGGAAAGTTCACGTAATCGTCACACGGGAGGCACTGGCTTGGGGTTGGCGATCGCTTACCAATTGAGCCTGGCTCTAAACGGAAAACTGCAGCTAAAAAATCGCATAGGCGGTGGCTTAGAGGCACGCCTTAGTCTGACTTTAGGTACGTGAATTTAGTCGCAAGTATATACTCACCTCCTTTCACAACACGCCCAAAATCATTGGCAATTACGTCACTTTTGCTCCCGGTATGAAGTGTAATGGCAATGTCGTTACCGGAGATCATGCTTCTATTGGTGCAGGAGCAGTCATCAAACAAGGAAGGAAGTCAAAGTAAGCCTATGGTGATTGGCAAAGGCGCCATCGTTGGCATGGGTTTTGTTGTTACAACGAATATGTATCCATACACGACAGTAATCGGCAATCCAGCACGGACGCTGGAGAAACAATGACCGTTCAATATAAGCGTTTAGGCGTACAGTATTCATGCATCAATGCGCTATAGATATTGCTGCCATGTCAGCCGCCGGTCATTCCGATGTGCCACAAGCCAACGTTTGCCGCCCACATACGCGCACGCAACAGTGCGTCCGGCGCAACTGCAAGCAGCCCCCAAGCAAATCCCCGCGCTGTATCAAGCCGTCATCCTGAGCAAGGCCTGTTTTATCACACCATTGCGGAGCACTTCGAAACCTGGCTCGCGCTTGCCTCTAGCGGCCAGTTTGATGGGCAAGGTGATCTGCATACGCCTCTGCCCTATGTCGAGGGCGCGTTTC
>JACMRF010000140.1 GCA_014376575.1 Undibacterium sp. | reverse complement strand
TTCGCCGGTTTCGTTCCAGGACAGGTCGGACAAATGCACCAGACCGTCGATACCAGCAGCCAGACCGACGAACACGCCGAAGTCGGTGATGGATTTGATCGGGCCCTTGACGCGGTCGCCCCGCTTGGTGTTTTCTGGTTCGCTGCAAATCGTTTTGTTTGTCAGCACCAGAGAGATGAGATTATGAAGCACTTCTTTATTTCCGTCAACCCCCTCTTTCTTTTCCGCCGAATCTTTTACTGCCGATTCAACTTCCTAAAGGTGCTTGCGTCCATGCCGCATTGCTTCTTCTTGACTTCTTTTCTCTACCTCTTTTCCCATCAGCTTCGAAGGGGGGCGAATCATAGCAAAACATTCTCGCTGTTGGCAAGGACTTTGCGCCAATTACACTGAATTATTTTCAACATCATGAACAAAGCGTAATTTAAACAAAATTTTTACCAAAACCACGAACTCTTTTTAGGGCTGTATGTCCAAAATCGGTTGAAGTCAATTCAACAAAATTAAACTATGTTTTATATTTTGCTCATCAACTAAGCATAAAAAAAAATTCAATCATCAGGAGAGTAATAGTGAAAGTTCCGTTTATCAGTGTTATCGCGCTTATGCTTGCCAGTGCCAACAGTGCTTATTCAGTAGAGGCGGCAAAGACAGTTACCTCATTTGCCCCATCAGTCTTACTCTCAGGCATAAACAGCAAATATATAGATTTCAAAGTCAACGCCCAAGACGATTTTTACCGCCATGTGAACGGAAAATGGCTAAAAAATAGTGAAATCCCCTCCGATAAATCGTCTGCTGGTGCCTTTATGGATTTACGTGAAGCTACCATTCCTCGCCTGTATGCCATTATTGAAGCGCTTGCCAAACAGCACGCAAAGACGGGGTCCGATGCACAAAAAATTGCCGACCTGTACGCTAATTTTATGGATACCGGCAAGATCGAGACACTGGGCTTAAAACCGATGGAACGTGATTTCGCCAAAGTCGCAGCCCTAAGCGGCAAAGATCAGATTCCAGGCTTTATCGCTTACCTGAATTTAATCAGTGTTCCCGCACCGTTTGATATCGGCGTGCATCAAGACAATAAAGACTCTAGCAAATATGTGCTTGATATCGGCCAATCGGGTCTAGGCATGCCTGACCGCGACTACTACTTGAATAACGACGACGCCAAACTCAAAGATACCCGCGCAAAATATCTCAAGCATATCGAAAAAATGCTTTCTTTGGCCGGAGATAAAGACGCTGCCAAAAATGCAGCCGATATCCTCGCTTTAGAAACCGAATTGGCCAAGGTGCAATGGACCAAGGTAGAACTGCGCGACCCGATCAAGGCCTATAACAAGATAGAAATCAGCAAACTCGATGCCTTGACACCAGGTTTCGGCTGGATCAGCTATCTGAGCAATTTAGAGCTACAAGGAAAACTCGACACCCTGATGGTAAGCCAGCCTAGCTACCTGACAGGCTTTAACAAAGTGCTGCAAGAGTCGTCGCTGGATGCATGGAAGGCCTATTTCAAATGGCATTTATTGAGCGCAACGGCCAATCAATTGCCAAAAGCCTTTGATGAAGAAAATTTTGTTTTTTATGGTACTACCTTAAGCGGTACGCCGAGCCAGGAAGTGCGCTGGAAACGTGGCGTGCGTCTAGCCGACGCGGGCTTGGGTGAAAGCCTTGGCAAGCTATATGTAGAAAAACACTTTCCAGCCCAAAGCAAGGTCAAGATGGAAAAACTGGTCGGCGATCTCTTGCTCGCTTATAAGCAAAGCATTGACACCCTCGATTGGATGAGCCCTGAGACCAAGAAAGAAGCTCAGTCCAAGCTAGCGACGTTTATGCCTAAGATCGGCTACCCAAACAAATGGCGCGACTACTCCAACCTGACAATTACCAAAGGAGATACCGTCGGCAACCTGCGCAACACCCGCATGTTCGCTAGCAAAGTAGAACTTAACAAACTTGGCAAGCCTATCGAACGCGAAGAATGGGGCATGACACCCCAAACTGTGAATGCTTATTACAATCCCGAAATGAACGAAATCGTTTTTCCGGCAGGGATTTTGCAGGCACCCTTCTTTGACGCCAAAGCGGATGATGCCGTCAATTACGGCGGTATCGGTGCCGTTATTGGTCACGAAATCAGCCACGGCTTTGATGACCAAGGCGCACAATACGATGGCTTGGGCAATTTGCGTGACTGGTGGACCAAAGACGACCACGAAAAATTTGCCGTCAAAACAGCTGCGCTGGTCAAACAATACGGCGCTTTCAGCCCCATTCCTGGCTATTTCGTGAATGGTGAACTGACGCTGGGTGAAAACATCGCCGATAACTCTGGCCTGGCGATCGCCTACAAAGCCTACAAACTCTCTTTAGGTGGGAAGACTGCTCCGGTGATTAGAGGATTAACCGGGGATCAGCGCTTCTTCATGGGCTTTGCCCAGGTGTGGCGTGGCAAGATGCGCGATGCAACAATGATCGTGCGTCTAAAAACAGATCCACACTCTCCGGGAGAAATTCGTGCCAACGGCACTCTCAGAAACATGCCTGGTTTCTATGAATCCTATGGCGTAAAAGAAGGCGACAAGATGTATCTGGCACCAAAAGATCGCGTTTCTATCTGGTAAAAGCTATATCGATCGTGGCGTAGAGTGCAGCTAAGCCTAGCTGTACTCAAATGCACCAATCGACATGTCTAGCGCACGATAGGCAGTCGAATAATAAAGATTATGCCAAGAATGACGAAACAGAGCTGGCAAAGTAGAGAATTATCAGTACGTTGTTTAACGCCATTCAACCGATTCCCGCCATCGATAGTGCCACTCTCTTTGTGGAGAGTTTGATGGCGACTCTCAATCGATCGTCGGACAATGCTACCCACGCTTAGGTTAATGACGCGCATTCGATGCCGCATCCGATCTTCCAGATTGATGCAATACTTTGAAATTTGTGCATACACTGTAATCTGCATTTCATCCCGTTACATTGGTTACAATTTTTTTTTAGTACTTCGTCGACACCCGTCGTTGAATACAACCACTTTTCATTAACGCGCGGGCTAGCTTCACGCTTTCTTTCCGCGTTCAGTCTCCCTTTCGCAATTGCGCATCAACTTACCCACTTACGGGAGGGCACTTGCATCTCCAGTTGCGCCCTGCCAGCGCAAAAAAAACGACATCACGCGGATGTCGTTCAATCACTTTACCAATTCATACCGTCCAGAATGTGCCCCTATTGTTCGAGCTTTATAGTTTGCGTCGATAGGGCTGTTTGATTAATTTGCACCTTGGCTTTTTGTTTTAACGCCTCAACATACGCATAAACATCCTGCTGAGAGATGGCACCAACTAATTGTTCGTACTCGGAAGCTCGCCGCGCAACATCCTGCGTACCACTACTAACTTTCGAAATTCGATAAATCGAATACCCAATACCCGGAGCATCAACACCTATAAAAACAGGTAATTTTTGTACATTTGCCTTCATTATCGAAGCGACAGCATCAGCTCTCACATCAGGACTTTTCAGGCGCGAAATAACTTTTGAACCAGAAAACCCGGCTGTGTTATCAACCGCATTCAAGGCCCGCAACTTACTCTCTCCATCTTTTTTGACAAGTGCTGCGTTTTCGATTTGAGTGACCCTTGCCAATATCGATGATTTTACTTCTTCAAATGGCCGCTTACTCGCCGCTTTGTACTCAACAATATGTCCTGCTATCAAAGTAGAAGGCGCAACCTCGACCGATTCTGTGTTGCGTTTTTTCTTTAACGAATCCTCGGAAAAAATAGCGTTCAAAAATTTAGCGTTATTTGTCGGAACTGTTAGAGGGATAGTAGTATTCGGTAGTCGAGTAAGTCCTGCAATAGATTCAATTTTCAATTTAAATTTATCGGCAACTGGCTTCAAACTATCAGACTGTTCGTACACTAAATTAGTAAAAATTTCAGCAGCCTCAACATATAATTTTGATGCTTTTTGCTTCCGCACCTCAATCGCAATTTGATTCTTCACCTCTTCAAACGGCTTAACTGCTTCCGGCTTAATCGCCGTCAATTGAATGATATGGAAGCCAAAATCAGTTTGAACCAAATCACTTATTTCACCAACTTTTAATTTATTAGCAGCATCTTCAAATGGCTTCACCATCGCACCACGACCAAAAAAATCCAAATCACCACCACGTTCCGCAGAACCTGTATCTTGAGAATTAACTTTAGCTAGCGCTGCGAATGTTTCTGGTTTTTTGCGCAACGCTGTCAACAATGCCTCCGCTTTTGCCTTGATAGCTTTTTGCTCTTCAACGCCAGCATCTTTCTTTACATTTAACAGAATATGACTTGCGCGGCGCAACTCGCCTGTCGAATATTGTTTTTTATTCTGCTCGTAATATGCCTTGAGGTCCGCATCAGAAATTATCACTTGCGCTAAAAGAGCCTCGTTATTCAACACCACATACTCAGCCTTAACCACTTCAGGCACTTCAAACTCGGTTGCATTTTTTTCATAGTATGCCTTTAACATCACGTCTGTGATTTTGCTTTGATTCGCATAGTCACTCAATTTCAGATCCAGGACTTGAACTTCGCGCTCTTGTTCAAAAATAGCAGCAAAATGCTCAGCAACAGACTTCGGCATGAATGAAGTAGTTTGCACAGCATTTAGCAACTGCTGCACTGCCAGATCCTGACGCAAACGCTGCTCATACATCGTCGGAGTCATACCTTGTGCCGCTAACAGGCTCTTGTAACGATCCCCGTCAAAGCTTCCATCTGCTTTCAACAACCCAGGAGACGAGAGTATATTTTGCTGCAGGACTTGATCGGCGACTGTTAAGTGATTATTCGCTGCTTCAATTGCCAATGCTTTACGCGAAATCAATTCATCCAGAATATTTTGCTTAGCCTCGGGTGTACTCAACATTTTAGAATCAAACTGCTGACCATACGTCTGACGCAATCGTTCCAATTGTTCGCGCTGCGCAAAATCAAACTCTTGCTGACTGATTGAAATTCCAGCGACTGTCGCGACAGCATTGTCAGAGCCGCGAGAACGAGTGAAACTCTCGATGCCAAAAAAAGCAAATGAGGGGAAAATAATTAGCAACAAGAGAAGCTGCATTACTTTTTGATGTGTACGAATATACTCAAACATGCTCAACCGATCAATATAACGAACTGTTACTGAATATGAAAAAAGGCGAACTTTCGTTCGCCTTTTTATTTTTTGGCGGAGTGGACGGGACTCGAACCCGCGACCCCCGGCGTGACAGGCCGGTATTCTAACCAGCTGAACTACCACTCCTAATTTACTACATTGCGTTGCCAGCTTTATGGTGGGCGCTGAGAGGCTCGAACTCCCGACCTACGCCTTGTAAGGGCGCCGCTCTACCAACTGAGCTAAGCGCCCCATCACACTTAGCTGACAATACTGCGGCACATGTCACCATGCCACGAAGTCAATTAGTTTACAGCATCTTTCAAAGCTTTGCCAGGTTTAAATTTAGGAACTTTCGCGGCTTTGATTTTAATCGCTTCGCCGGTACGCGGATTGCGCCCTGTTCTGGCAGCACGTTTTCCAACTGAAAACGTGCCGAATCCGACCAAAGTAACAGTACCATTTTTTTTCAAGGTCGCTTTTACAGCATCAATCAAAGCATCCAATGCACGTGCCGAAGCAGCTTTCGACAAATCCGTATCTTTGGCAATATAATCGATCAATTCAGTTTTATTCACTTATGTCCCCCTCACAAAAATTTAACTTCGCGATGATGTAATCGATTATTTTCTTAGTCGCGCATCTATCACGGCAAGCAGAGAATCTGCATCCAGCATTAAATCAAGCAGCAAAGCCTTGTGTCAAGGAGTTTGCACGCTTTCTCCGTAATCTATGCATATATTTTAATCAAACGAAAATTATTAATCTAATTTATCAGGGCACTCAATTTTACAAACTCAAAATACCGCTAAATACAATTAAAAATTTATGCATGACTTCATCAGAATTTTATTTGTTATCGAATTCCCCCTGAACATGCGCTAAGTATAAATAATCAATGGGAGGTCTAAAATAAATATGAGATATTCCATAATTCAACCTGCGTCCGCAAGCAATAAGGAATCCCACATCTCAAAAATCGCCTATAGTTTAGGCTTGATAATTTCGGTACCAATTTTACGGTTTGTTTTATGATGAAATTCGATGTAGCAATTGTAGGTAGTGGATTAGCAGGGCTTTCAGTCGCTTTGCACTTGGCAAAAACCCGTAAGGTCGCGGTAATTTCAAAGCGCACGCTATTAGATGGCGCAAGCGATTGGGCTCAAGGTGGTATAGCGGCAGTTCTTGATTCTGCGGATAGTCACGAGCAACACATCTCTGACACGTTGATTGCAGGTGGTGGCCTGTGTGATGAAGGTGCAACTCGTTACATTATTGAACATGGGCGCGAAGCGATCGACTGGCTTATTGAACAAGGTGTCCCCTTTACGCCGGATATTGAAGCGGAACTAGGTTTTCATCTAACGCGCGAAGGGGGCCACAGCCAGCGCCGCATTATTCATGCTGCCGATGCGACTGGACACGCGGTACAAGTCACACTGGAACAACAGGTAAGGTCACACCCGAATATCTGCTTGTTTGAGCATCACTATGCGATTGACGTTATTACGTCTAGCAAAATTGGCGATTCAAGCGTTACGCCTCGATGTCTTGGCTTGTACGTTCAAGATGTAAGGAGTGGCGAAGTATTTACTTTCACAGCCCAACACACCGTAATGGCGACCGGTGGTGCTGGAAAGGTGTACCTCTACACGACCAATCCTGATACAGCAACAGGTGATGGAATTGCGATGGCATGGCGCGCAGGGTGCCGGGTGGCGAATATGGAATTCATGCAATTTCATCCAACCTGCCTGTATCATCCTTATGCAAAATCATTTTTGATTACTGAAGCCGTACGAGGTGAAGGCGGCATTCTTAAATTGCCAATTGAAGCTGGCGCTGCGGCTGGCACCAGATTTATGCCATTGCACGACGAGAGAGCAGAGCTGGCACCTCGAGATGTAGTGGCAAGAGCAATCGATTTTGAAATGAAAAAACGAGGTCTCGACTATGTTGATCTAGACATCAGCCACCTGCCCCCGGAGTTCTTAAAAGAACACTTCCCCACCATTTATGCACGCTGCCTGGAACTAGGCATCGACATTACAAAACAGGCGATACCTGTGGTGCCAGCGGTTCATTTTACTTGCGGTGGCATAGTGACTGATACTACTGGCAGAACAGATCTTCCGGGCTTGTATGCCGTAGGTGAAACTGCCTACACAGGCTTACATGGAGCCAACCGTCTGGCCAGCAATTCACTATTAGAATGCCTCGTTATCGGTAAAGCAGCCGCACAACATATTGCCGCTCAGGATATCACCTCTGTTCCCTACCTACCGGATTGGGACGAAAGTCGCGTGACCGACGCAGACGAGGAGGTAGTGATCGCGCACAACTGGGATGAATTGCGTCGATTCATGTGGAATTATGTAGGCATAGTTCGCACCACAAAACGTCTGGAGCGGGCCAAACATCGCATTAAATTACTAAAAGAAGAGATCGATGAGTATTACGCAAACTTCCGCATTACCAACAATTTATTGGAGTTACGTAATCTAGTCGAAGTTGCCTCGCTGATTGTCAACAGTGCTCTCTCCAGAAGAGAAAGCCGAGGCCTTCACTTCAGTAGAGATTACCCGGAAACGATGCCAAAGGCATTAGCGACTGTACTTTCCCCTAAACGAAAAAAATAAAAATTACAATTAGAAAACGTGTACTCCAGAGGGCACTATACATGCGCCTTCTGGAGGCATTTTGCCCCTGAAGGCGCATGAACAGTGCGGAATAGGGAATGATTAATTCTAAAACCTCAATTTTTCGAGACTTCTTCACCGCCAAGTCATTAACGCCAATAAGTGAGTTTATTTCGGCTTAGAGGTTATTATAAGTTCCCAAATGGATGAATCAATTCATGCATCATTGACCTAATTAAATGATGCGCAAAGAGTAATCAATAGCCTTAATGTCTTTAGTCAGGCTGCCGATAGAAATTCTATCAACACCAGTTTCCGCAATCGCTCTGACCGAATTAAGATCGACACCACCAGAGGCTTCCAGCAGCGCACGCCCGGCATTCAACTCCACCGCTGCACGCATCATTTCGGTACTAAAATTATCTAACAGAATCGACAATGCACCCGCCTGCAAAGCCTGCTGTAACTCATTCAAATTTTCCACTTCTATCTGTATGCCGGCGTCAGCATTGAGCATTTGTGCCGCGATTAAAGAAGCTTGGATGCCGCCGGCAGCAGCTATGTGATTTTCTTTGATAAGAATTCCATCGTACAATGCAAGACGTTGATTTTCCCCACCACCCACCCGCACTGCATACTTCTGCGCGAGGCGCAAACCAGGTAGCGTTTTGCGGGTATCTAGGATGACAGCCTTGGTGCCAGCAATCACATTTACATAGTTACGAGTTACACTCGCTACGGCCGACAAAAGCTGGAGGAAATTTAATGCGCTACGCTCGGCAGTTAACAAGGCACGCGCTGGCCCCTTGATTTTGCAGACCACGCTATCGGCGGACATTAGATCACCTTCTGCGTACTGCCAATCAATGCGGATCGAAGCATCGAGCTTGAACATGACTGCATCGAACCAGGGTGTGCCACACAATACCGCCTGCTCGCGTACGATGACGTGAGCCTGCACGAACTGATCCACGGGCACTAGTTTGCCAGTCAGATCACCGGTACCAATGTCTTCTTCTAAGGCGATAACGACGTTACGCGCTAAAGCATTAGCCAGGTCAGTATCAAATGGAGCGAGACTATTTTTCAAGTTACTGTTGTTTATATTTATCAAAATAATATTTCTTTACGCTGGGCCTATGCCAGAAAACAATTTTTCTTCTTTAGCTAGATCTGCACCAGGCTGTATGTTAGTTTTTTTGGCTGCGGCAAAATTTAACATACGGTCAATACAACGTTTAGCTTTTTCCCCGATAACAGGATCAACTTGAATTTCCCCGCATCCTGTTTCTAGTGCCTGCAATAAATTTGCTAAGCCATTCATCGCCATCCAAGGACAGTGCGCGCAACTCTTGCAAGTTGCGCTATTGCCGGCAGTGGGGGCAACAATAAAATGTTTATCCGGAGCGGCAATTTGCATTTTATGCAGTATGCCATGATCAGTCGCAACGATAAATTCTTGCGCATCCATCGTCATGGCGGCATGAATCATTTGCGAAGTAGAACCAACCATATCAGCTAGATCTATCACCGCAGCGGGTGACTCAGGATGTACTAATATTTTTGCATATGGATGTTCGGCTTTCAGAATTTCCAGTTCGACTCCTTTGAACTCATCGTGCACCAAACATGATCCTTGCCAGATCAGCATATCTGCGCCCGTCTGCTTCCTGATATAACTACCTAGATGTTTATCGGGCGCCCAAAGAATCTTCTTGCCTTGCGCATGCAAATGCGCGACGATATCCAACCCGATGCTTGAAGTAACCATCCAGTCAGCACGCGCTTTCACAGCGGCACTCGTATTGGCGTACACAACGACAACACGATCTGGATGGGCATCACAAAACGCGGAAAATTCGTCTACGGGGCAACCTAAATCAAGTGAACAAGTGGCATCCAGATCCGGCATCAATATTGTCTTTTCCGGGCTGAGTATCTTGGCGGTTTCCCCCATGAATTTGACGCCAGCTACAATAAGGGTTTGGGCTGGATGATCGCGTCCAAATCTTGCCATCTCCAACGAATCAGAGACGCAACCACCTGTCTCTTCCGCCAGATCCTGCAACTCAGCATCGACATAATAATGTGCTACCAGCACAGCTTGCTTTTCTTGCAGCAGTTGCTTGATACGCACCTTTAACCGCAACCGCTCCGCCAAATCTGGCTCTCGCGGCATTCGAGCCCATGCAGCAGCAATGCAACTACTACCGGTACTCATTTGGGGACGTTCAAACTCAATTACTTTAGTGGCTTCCATCTGAACTCACGCAATGAAGAAAAAATTTAGTTTATCAGAAATAACTCGTGTCCCAACGTTTCTCATAGTAGAGACATTTGTTTAGGTTGATTTTCGTCATCGAGATTTTCCGACGGCGGCGTAAGTAGTTGATTTATAGGTGTTGTTTCAAACATGGTCTAGCGATAAGGACGTAAGGACAGACCGCGATCCATATTTGCGTCTTCACGGCGTTCTCGCTGGTGCCGAGAAAGGCTTTGATACGCAGATGTTGCTTGATCCATTTGAAGAACAATTCAACTTGCCAGCCCTGCTTGTAAAGTGCCGCGATCATCTCTGGTTTGAGAGCGAAGTTGTTGGTCAAAAAGACGAGGCGTTTTCCATTCTCGTCCTTGACTACGATGCGGCGCAGCGTGGCCGGATAGTCCTTGCTCGAATAAAAAAGCGGCAGCACGCCCGTTTGGTCGCAGATAACATTACTTGTCGTGCGATCGACCGGATGCGAGTAGCGTCGTTTGAACTTGGTATTGCTTTTGGCACGGGTCACAAAGAACGCGTTCATCGCGTGCAATCTGTACAGCCTGGCGATATCGAGATAGCCGCGGTCCAACAGATAATACGCGCTTGGTTCGATCACCAGATCGTCGAGAATATTGACCTCGTGGGTATTGCCGTCGGTGATGTGAATGAAGCTGGGAATGGAGCCGCGCAGGTCGAGCAGCGTGTACAATTTGATGGCCGCCTTGGCAGTTCGAAACGGAGCCCACGGATACACCGACAAACACAGATCGATGGTGGTGGCATCGAAGGCATATACCGTCGCATCGAGATCCACACCAAACGGTTCGCTGGCATACAACGGGCGCGCCATCGCAATCAGGTGTTGTGCCAGATCGGCATAGATTTGCCAAGGTCGCGTAGCGTTCGAGTTGGCCAGTGTATTGCGGGAAATCGTCGAGCAACGAAATCCCATGTGGTACAGCCGGTGCGCTTGGGCACGCAAATTGACTTAGATATCGCGCAGCGATTCCCGATAGGTCAACTGTGCAAACGCCATGGCAAAGAACTGATCCAGACACGAGAAATCCTTGACCTTGTGTTCACCCCGATGGGCAGCCACGCATCGTCGAAAGGTGGTCAACGGTAAATACGTCATGACCTGCGAGAAAACGAGTTTGCCCTGATGCATAGGAGCCTTCGGCGGATATCCGCAAAAAGCCCCTATTCTGCGCCTCGACGTTCAAATCGAGACCAGACAAAAACATCAATTTATACAAACGAATCATTAACTTACGAACCCCTGATGTGAAAACGTTGGGACACTACTGATCAGAAATAAAAAACACATTCCTTACGAAGTGCGAGTTTTCGTAATTTTATTGGGGCTAAGAGTACATCAAATATCAGCGATTTTGATGACATCTAAATTTTCAATAGATACCCTCATAGATACTGTCAAAAACGTTAGCTACCTAGGAACTGAGTGACACGTCCTGAAACAAAAAACCCGCATTCTCATAGTGAGGGATGCGGGTCTGAGTTCTTGCTGGTACTACTTGAAACGTGTGTTTGGTGCCGGAGCCGGAATAGAAGTCATCGAAAAAACCCTTACAAATCAATGACATTGCATTTTAAAAATTCACAAGTACCGTCACTAGTACCGTCAAAAATGAATGCTACCCCTGTTTTATTGCTCTTTTGACTCCGCATACCGCTTATTTGGTAAATCTAAAAACCCGCTGGCAGCATATCAGATTCAAAAGTAACTGTTAAGTGCACACCAGAAAACCAAGCTACTGATTTTAACAACCCCCCACCTCGAAAACCTGCGTGCATAAAAATAGTGGCTAATGCCGGTCTTGCGTTCGAGTTGCCGTAGATAATTTACCACCCCAACACACCATCTAACGATAGTAATTGACTATGAACAAACCTACAATACAACCCCCTTGTATTGCAAGTTTGACTAAAGCGGCGGAGGGGTCTTTAGTACCCGTAGCTAGGGTTGCTGGGGAGTACCTTGAAATATTGGTGGTGCATAGTTGACGACTATTGACCAAACCTAGTACCGGTGCAACCTCGCAAGGCTTTTGGTCTGCAAACACGCATGAAATATAGACAGCCAATCACGCCAGAAAATCACCTGAATAATGCGTTACGAATCTCGGATGTGATTATTTTTAGGTGTGGCAGTGTGGCAAATCAAAAAACAGGCCGCAAACCCTCATGGGCATTAGGTCTACGTGCCACACGTCAAGGTGTGGCAAAACCCTTTTAAGGTGTGGCAGTGTGGCAAAACCCCTGTTTTTAGGGGTAAAAATATGCTTTAATAGTAACTTATTGGTATTTAATACAACGAAAAAGCATTTTCTAGCGCGAAAAATAATCTTCCCTCAACCCCCAAAGGCCGCGCCGCTCGTTCGCTTCGCTTGATTGATTAAGTGCCGGTCAAACTCATAATATTGGGGGATATTTTGTAGCATCTGGTATTGCCTAACCCGGGCAAACGTTCTGATCTAGTAGCCTTGCCGTCCTTAGCTGGGATGATGCCGCCATGCTTAACCATCAAGGCGGCAACGGCCTTGCTATCGTAGCCTTTGCATATCTCGGAATGGAAGGCATCACGAAAGATATAAAACTCAGTCAGTGCACCGTCCTCAATGGCATCATGCCACACGTCATCATCGTCACCCTTGATATAGCTGTTTTTGGCCTTCAATGGCTTGCCATCACTATCAACAATACGCATTATCCCCATCTTGCTTAGGTTGCCCGGCTTGTGTGAGTCAAGCGCCCTATCCCACCAATCAAACTTATCTTGGTTACGTGTGTCAATAGCGATTTAAAACTGATACAGTTTTCACATAATCAGCGATTTAAAATTGATACACCCCCATGCCAGTCATTGCCAGTTTTTTTGAATGCATGATTTAACTGACATCCCCGTTACTGCGGATCATTCCCGCTTGTTTCTGATGCTTAAGCCGGTAACTTTCACCTGCGATCGGTACGATATGTGCATGGTGGAGCAGACGGTCAAGCAGTGCCGCTGTTAGGGTCGTGTCCTGTGCAAACGTTGTATCCCACTGCCCG
>JACMRF010000139.1 GCA_014376575.1 Undibacterium sp. | reverse complement strand
GGTCATGCCAGGCGACAACGTCTCCATCACTGTTAAACTGATCAACCCGATCGCGATGGAAGAAGGCCTCCGTTTCGCGATTCGTGAAGGCGGGCGTACTGTTGGTGCTGGTGTGGTTGCTAAGATCATTATTGCTTAATTGAAGCAAATATTGATGAAATAAATATAGCGGCTCCACGAGTCGCTGTATTAGTTGAGGTTGTTCTAAGATGTAGGGGTGTAGCTCAATTGGCAGAGCGTCGGTCTCCAAAACCGAAGGTTGTAGGTTCGATTCCTACCGCCCCTGCCACCATTCAGGTAGTAGGGTACCGAAAGTAAATTAAGTATGTCTAACCATTCCGTACAAACTGTCAGCACGTCTAATGATAAGTACAAAGTCATTTTGGCTATCGTTGCTGTGGTTGCTGGTGTTGCTGCTTTTTATGTTTTGGCTAAACAGCCAACGTATGTTCGTGTGGTTGCGCTTGTTGCTGGTTTGATTGTGGCCATTGCTTTGGCTTGGATGTCAGATGCGGGTCGCGGATTTGTTTCCTTTTCTAAAGACGCGATACGTGAAACAAAAAAAGTTGTGTGGCCTACTCGTAAAGAGGCGGGGCAAATCACTGCTGTAGTTTTTGGTTTTGTTTTGGTTATGGCAATTTTTCTCTGGGGTACCGATCAGGTGCTTGGTTATTTGTTCTATGAAGTTATTCTTGGATGGAAAAAATAATGAGTGAGCATATCCAGGATAATGAGCAAAACGTCGAGGTTGAGGTTGCGGTTTCAGCGCCCAAAAGTGCGAAGAGATGGTACGCCGTTCATGCGTATTCAGGCATGGAGAAAAGCGTGCAGCGTGCATTAACAGAGCGCATTGAACGTGCTGAAATGCAAGACAAATTTGGTCAAATTCTTGTCCCGACAGAAGAAGTAATTGAAGTAAAAAATGGTAAGAAGGCTGTAACTGAACGTAGATTGTTTCCAAGTTACGTATTTGTTGAAATGGAAATGACAGACGATACTTGGCATTTGGTTAAAAATACAAGTAAGGTTACAGGGTTCATTGGCGGAAAATCCAACAAGCCATCGCCGATACCTCAGCATGAAATTGATAAGATTCTGCAACAGATGCAAGATGGAGTGGAGAAGCCAAGGCCAAAAGTATTGTATGAGGTTGGTGAAGTTGTGCGGATTAAAGAAGGTCCGTTTACTGACTTTAATGGAAGCGTAGAAGAGGTGAATTATGCAAAATCTAAGGTTCGCGTCACCGTAACTATTTTTGGTCGGGCTACTCCGGTTGATTTGGATTTTTCGCAGGTGGAAAAAATTTAGTAAGTAGGGCTTGTTAATGCCTTGTAGTAAGTTTTCAAAAAAATTAACAAATTAACTAACAGAGGAGCCGAGTCAAGCAAGTAATTGTTTAATTCGGCGCTATCACTCACTTAATGAAGGAGCCTTCATGGCAAAGAAAATTATTGGTTTTATCAAGCTGCAAGTGCCAGCTGGTAAAGCAAACCCATCCCCACCAATTGGTCCAGCTCTGGGTCAGCGTGGTTTGAACATCATGGAGTTTTGTAAGGCGTTTAACGCTCAGACTCAAGGCGTTGAGCCAGGCATGCCGATTCCTGTTGTGATTACTGCATTTGCGGATAAGTCTTTCACTTTCGTGATGAAGACGCCTCCTGCAACATACATGATTAAAAAGGCAGCTGGTATCACTAAAGGTTCAGCGAAACCTCACACAGATAAAGTTGGTAAAATCACTCGTCAGCAAGCAGAAGAGATCGCAACCGCCAAACGCGCCGATCTGACAGCCGCCGATATGGACGCAGCAGTGCGCACCATCGCTGGTTCCGCACGCTCCATGGGTATCACGGTAGAGGGTCTGTAATGGCTAAGTTATCCAAAAAAGCAAAATTGCTTGCAACTAAAGTAGATCGCCTGAAGGCCTATTCTTTCGATAATGCCATCGCTTTGATCAAAGAGTGCGCAACAGCAAAATTCAACGAATCCATCGACGTTTCGGTTCAACTTGGTGTCGATCCTAAGAAGTCTGATCAGGTTGTTCGCGGCGCGGTCGTATTGCCAGCCGGCACAGGTAAAACCGTACGTGTGGCTGTATTTGCACAAGGTGCCAAAGCTGAAGAAGCTAAAGCTGCCGGTGCTGATATCGTCGGTATGGAAGATTTGGCAGAACGTGTTAAAGCGGGCGACATGCCATTTGATATCGTGATCGCTTCTCCAGATACTATGCGTATCGTAGGTACTTTGGGTCAGATTTTGGGACCCCGCGGTTTAATGCCAAATCCTAAAGTTGGTACTGTGACTGCTGACGTTGCTACTGCAGTTAAAAATGCAAAAGCGGGTCAAGTTCAATATCGTACTGACAAGGCTGGTATTATTCACTCGACCATTGGCCGTAAGTCCTTCGCTGATGCTGATCTAAAATCGAACTTAATTGCTTTGGTAGAGGCGCTTAATAAAGCAAAGCCTACTTCGAGCAAAGGGGTTTATCTGCGTAAAATCTCCATCTCATCCACTATGGGTGCTGGTGTGCGTGTAGATCACGCTAATTTGGCTGCTTAAGTTAAATAAGAATTAAGTCCGGGTGCTGCATTTGGTGCCTGGCGAATCTTTGGGCTGCTTGAGTTGATTTTTAAAAGTCAAGCAGAGTGTCAAAGACCGTTGGGCTGCGTTTATGTGGGTTTAATAGACAAAGTTAATTCACACCAGAGAAATCTGTTGTTCCCAACGCAGATGGTGTACCCGATCAAGTTTTGTAGTTACATACTGGTCTACCAGTAAAACTCCTAACTTCGGACGCCGTGTTCGAAACGATATGAGGGCTTTACATTATCCTGATGTAGAGACTAAGTATCATAATTGGAGGTTGACCGTGAGTCTCAATCTGAATGACAAAAAAGCCGTCGTCGCTGAAGTCTCTGCAAAAGTAGCATCTGCACAGACGATCGTCGTAGCTGAATACCGTGGCATCCAGGTCGGTCACTTGACGAAACTACGTGCTGCTGCACGTGCTGAAGGTGTATACATGCGCGTATTAAAAAATACGTTAGCACGTCGCGCTGTTGAAGGCACTGCATTTGCAAGCCTCGCTCAAGAAATGACTGGTCCGTTGATCTATGCGATCTCGGTAGATGCTGTTGCTGCTGCTAAAGTTGTACAAGACTTTGCAAAAACAAATGACAAACTGGTTATTAAAGCAGGTAATTATGCTGGTAAGTCGCTAGATAAAGCTGGCGTTATCGCGTTAGCAAGTATTCCTAGTCGTGAAGTTTTATTGGCGCAAGTGTTGGGCATGATGCAGGCTCCTGTATCTGGTTTCGCGCGTGCTCTGGCAGCTTTGTCGGCTAAGAAAGAATCTGAAAATCCTGTAGCGCCAGAAGCAGTAGCGGAAGTTGTTGAAGCCGCAGCTGTTGAAGCTGCTGCAGAATAAGATTTTTTTCGTCAATACCGAATCAATGTAATTTATAAATTGGAGTTTCAAATGGCAATTAGCAAAGACGATATCCTGGAAGCAGTAGGCGCAATGTCCGTAATGGATCTGAACGACCTGGTTAAAGCATTCGAAGAAAAATTTGGTGTTTCTGCTGCTGCAATGTCATCTGGGCCAGCTGCTGGTCCAGCTGCTGCGGTTGAAGAGCAAACAGAGTTCAACGTTATTTTGACTGAAATTGGCGCTAACAAAGTTGGCGTTATTAAAGCAGTTCGTGAGTTGACTGGCTTAGGCTTGAAAGAAGCTAAAGACGTAGTCGATGGCGCACCAAAAACAGTTAAAGAAGCTGTTACTAAAGCCGATGCTGAAGCAGCTAAGAAAAAGCTGGAAGATGCTGGCGCGAAAGCTGAGATCAAGTAATTTTGATCCAGTATGGCGAATCTTCTGGATTCGTCAGAGTCAAAGATTGGAATCCTCTTAAAAGAGAGGGTTCCGCTTTGGCTTCTTTGTCGTTCTGAGGTTGGTTTAGTTGCTTCTGAGGCAAATAGCTGTTGCCCAGTTGTCGGTTCGAAGCTTAGTTTTAACAATTAAGGGCTGAGACTTGAGGTTTCATTGCTGTCAACATTAGATTTTCTTGCTTGTGCTAGTTAATTTAATTTGATGCATTGAATCCTGAATTCTCCATCCTTTTTTGTCACTCACGGAGTGTCCATGCACTACTCATTTACTGAGAAGAAGCGTATTCGTAAATCTTTTGCGAAACGCGCTAACGTTCACAACGTTCCTTTCCTGCTGGCGACCCAGCTAGAGTCTTATTTGGCTTTTTTACAAGCGGACAAAGTAGCGTCCACTCGTAAAAATGAAGGCCTGCAGTCAGCCTTTACGTCAATTTTTCCAATTGTGTCGCACAATGGGTTCGCTCGCCTCGAATTCTTATCCTATGTTTTAGGTGACCCTGCGTTTGATGTTAAGGAATGCCAATTACGCGGGTTGACTTTTGCTTCACCTTTACGTGCCAAGGTGCGTTTGGTGATCTTGGATAAAGAATCGCCAACCAAACCTATCGTTAAAGAAATGAAAGAGCAGGAAGTGTACATGGGCGAATTGCCGCTCATGACCAATACCGGTTCCTTCGTGATTAATGGTACTGAACGGGTTATCGTTTCTCAGTTGCACCGCTCACCGGGTGTGTTCTTTGAGCACGACAGGGGCAAGACGCACTCTTCAGGCAAGTTACTGTTCTCGGCGAGGATCATACCTTACCGTGGTTCGTGGCTAGATTTTGAATTTGATCCAAAAGATATCCTGTTTTTCAGGATTGATCGTCGTCGAAAGATGCCGGTGACAATATTGCTGCGTGCCATAGGTATGAGCAACGAACAGATCTTGGCCAATTTCTTTGTATTTGATAACTTTAAACTGCATAGCGATGGCGCAGAGATGGAATTCGTTCCTGAGCGTTTGCGTGGCGAAGTTGCCCGGTTTGATATCGTTGATAAAGCTGGGAATGTCATTGTTGCCAAAGACAAACGTGTCAATGCCAAGCACGTACGTGAGGTTGATGCTGCTGGTATCAAACATATTTCTGTTCCTGAAGATTATTTGCTTGGTCGCGTATTGGCGAAAAATATCGTTGATGCAGATACTGGCGAAGTCATCGCAAGCGCAAACGACGAGTTAACCGAAGATTTGTTAGGTCGTCTGCGCGAAGCTAAAGTCGCTGACATCCAAACCTTGTACACCAACGATTTGGATCAAGGTTCGTATATCTCGCAAACTTTGCGTGCTGACGATACTGCTGACAAGATGGCTGCTCGTGTAGCGATTTATCGCATGATGCGTCCTGGCGAGCCGCCAACAGAAGATTCAGTCGAGGCGCTATTTAATGGTCTGTTCTATAACGAAGATCGTTACGATTTGTCCGCCGTTGGTCGCATGAAGTTTAATCGTCGTATCGGTCGCGACGAGTTGACTGGCGCGATGACTTTGTCGAATGAAGATGTGTTGGCAGTTATCAAGATATTGGTTGAGTTGCGTAATGGACGTGGCGATGTCGATGATATTGATCACCTGGGTAATCGTCGCGTTCGTTGCGTTGGTGAATTGGCTGAGAATCAGTTCCGAGCTGGTCTGGTGCGTGTTGAACGCGCTGTCAAAGAGCGTCTGGGTCAAGCTGAAGCTGATAATCTGATGCCACACGATTTGATTAATTCCAAGCCTATTTCTGCTGCGATTCGTGAGTTCTTCGGTTCTTCACAATTGTCCCAGTTTATGGATCAGACTAACCCTCTTTCAGAGATCACGCACAAGCGTCGTATTTCTGCTCTTGGTCCTGGTGGTTTGACACGTGAGCGTGCAGGTTTTGAAGTACGTGACGTTCATCCTACCCACTATGGTCGTGTTTGCCCGATTGAAACGCCAGAGGGACCAAACATTGGTTTGATTAACTCTTTGGCTCTGTATGCGCGCTTGAACGAATACGGTTTCCTAGAGACACCATATCGTAAAGTTGTGGATAAGAAAATCACGACGCAAATCGATTATTTGTCTGCTATTGAAGAAGGGCGCTACATCATCGCTCAGGCGAATGCGACGATAGATGCTGCAGGCTTGTTGAGCGATGAACTGGTTTCTTCGCGTCAAGCTGGCGAAACAATTCTGGTATCGCCAGAGCGCGTTCAGTACATGGACGTTGCCACTGGTCAGGTTGTTTCTGTTGCGGCTTCCTTGATTCCGTTCCTGGAACACGATGATGCGAACCGTGCCTTGATGGGTGCCAACATGCAGCGTCAAGCTGTACCATGTCTGCGTCCGGAGAAAGCCCTAGTTGGTACAGGTATTGAGCGCACTGTTGCGGTCGATTCTGGCACAACTGTTCAAGCTTTGCGAGGTGGTAAGGTTGATTATATCGACGCTGGTCGTATTGTTATTCGCGTCAATGATGCAGAAGCAACCGCTGGGGAAGTTGGTGTCGATATTTACAATTTGATCAAGTACACACGCTCTAACCAGAACACCAATATTAACCAACGTCCTATCGTTAAAGTTGGTGATATCGTCACCAAGGGCGATGTATTGGCCGATGGTGCGTCAACAGATTTGGGTGAATTGGCCTTGGGTCAAAACATGTTGGTCGCGTTTATGCCTTGGAACGGTTATAACTTTGAAGATTCGATCCTGATTTCAGAAAAAGTTGTTGCCGATGATCGCTACACGTCGATTCATATCGAAGAGTTGTCAGTCGTTGCACGTGATACTAAGTTGGGTGCGGAAGAAATCACTCGTGATATCTCGAACCTGGCTGAAAATCAATTAGCGCGTCTGGATGAAGCCGGTATCGTCTACATCGGTGCTGAAGTCACTGCTGGTGATACTCTCGTTGGTAAAGTAACGCCAAAAGGCGAAACCCAACTGACACCAGAAGAAAAACTGCTGCGTGCTATTTTTGGTGAAAAAGCTTCTGACGTTAAAGACACTTCACTGCGCGTGCCTTCTGGTATGGTCGGCACTGTCATTGACGTTCAAGTCTTTACACGTGAAGGTATCGTTCGCGACAAACGTGCACAACAGATTACCGACGATGAGTTGAAGCGCTATCGTCTTGATTTGAACGATCAGTTGCGGATTGTTGAAGGCGATGCGTTTGAACGTCTTGAGCGTATGTTGGTTGGCAAGGTCGCCAATGGTGGCCCGGCTAAATTAGCCAAGGGCGCCAAGATCACTAAAGAATATCTGGCTGATCTGGATAAATACCACTGGTTCGATATACGCCCGGCAGATGATGATGCGGCAAAATCTTTGGAAGCAATCAAGGATTCTATCGCTGAAAAACGTCACCAGTTTGATCTGGCGTTTGAAGAAAAGCGTACCAAGTTAACACAAGGCGATGAGTTGCCACCAGGCGTACAAAAAATGGTCAAGGTATACCTGGCTGTTAAACGTCGCTTGCAACCTGGTGACAAGATGGCTGGTCGTCACGGTAACAAGGGTGTGGTTTCACGCATTGTTCCAGTTGAAGATATGCCTTACATGGCAGATGGTACGCCAGCTGACATCGTCTTGAATCCATTGGGCGTTCCGTCACGGATGAACGTTGGTCAGATTCTGGAAGTACATTTGGGTTGGGCTGCAAAAGGTTTGGGCTTGCGCATTGGTGAAATGTTGAAAGCCAAAGCAAAGATCGAAGAATTGCGCACTTTCCTGAAGAAGATCTATAACGAATCTGGAAAAACTGAAGATATCGATGGTTTGTCTGATGACGAAATTCTGACGTTGACTAGCAATCTGAAAAACGGTGTTCCTTTTGCGACTCCAGTTTTCGATGGTGCTGATGAAGGTGAAATTCGTCGCATGCTCGATCTGGCCTATCCTGACGCCATTGCCAAACAACTTGGTATGACGCCTTCGAAGAATCAGGTTACCTTGTATGACGGTCGTACTGGTGAATCCTTCGAGCGTAATGTCACGGTTGGTTACATGCACATGCTGAAATTGCACCATCTGGTCGACGACAAGATGCATGCACGTTCAACTGGTCCATATTCTCTCGTTACACAGCAACCATTGGGCGGTAAAGCACAATTTGGTGGTCAGCGTTTCGGTGAGATGGAGGTGTGGGCTTTGGAAGCATACGGCGCGTCTTATGTCTTGCAAGAAATGTTGACAGTGAAGTCTGATGACGTCAATGGACGTACCAAAGTGTACGAAAATCTGGTCAAAGGCGATCACGTGATTGAAGCTGGTATGCCAGAGTCATTTAACGTGTTGGTGAAAGAGATACGCTCACTTGGTATCGATATCGATCTAGAACGTAATTAAGTAAGAAATTAGTCGTTTAGTAGTAAAAACCACCGCCCGAATTCATTTCGGGCGTTGGTCATTCAGGTGGTAGCCAGTGATGTAATTTTTTGTACCCGGTATCAGCGGAACTTGTGTGATTAAAATCTCCCGGGCTCTCCCGCTGATGCGAACAGGGTTAGACAAATAATTATTTCGTTAATGCCATTTAGCTAAAAAGTGTTGTGCCTCACAGGAGTGATTTCATGAAAGCCCTGCTCGATCTATTCAAGCAAGTTCAGCCCAATGAACAATTCGACGCGATCAAAATTGGTCTCGCATCCCCAGAAAAAATCCGTTCGTGGTCCTACGGTGAAGTTAAAAAGCCGGAAACCATCAACTATCGTACTTTCAAGCCAGAGCGTGACGGTTTGTTTTGCGCGAAGATTTTTGGCCCAATTAAAGATTACGAATGCCTGTGTGGTAAATACAAGCGCCTGAAACACCGTGGCGTGATCTGCGAAAAATGCGGCGTTGAAGTGACTCTGGCTAAAGTGCGTCGCGAACGCATGGGTCATATCGAGTTGGCTTCACCAACTGCGCACATCTGGTTCCTGAAATCCCTGCCATCCCGTCTCGGTATGGTTTTGGATATGACACTGCGCGATATCGAACGCGTCTTGTATTTTGAAGCCTACGTTGTGACCGATCCAGGTATGACGCCTTTGAAAAAATGCCAGATCATGTCTGAAGATGATTTCGCCGCCAAATACGAAGAGCACGGTGACGAATTCACCGCTTTCATGGGTGCTGAAGGTATTCGCGAATTGTTGCGCTCGATCGATATCGACCGTGATGCTGAAACTCTGCGCGTAGAACTCAAAGAGTCAAAATCTGAAGCCAAGATCAAAAAATACTCCAAACGTCTGAAAGTGCTGGAAGCGTTCCAACGCTCTGGCATTAAGCCAGACTGGATGATTATGGAAGTGTTGCCAGTGTTGCCGCCAGAATTGCGTCCATTGGTGCCGTTGGATGGTGGCCGTTTTGCGACTTCCGATCTGAATGATTTGTATCGTCGCGTCATTAACCGTAATAATCGTCTGAAGCGCCTGATGGAATTGCGCGCACCAGAAATCATTACGCGCAATGAAAAGCGGATGTTGCAAGAAGCGGTCGATTCCTTGCTAGACAATGGTCGTCGCGGTAAGGCAATGACAGGCGCAAACAAGCGTCCATTGAAATCTCTCGCTGAGATGATCAAAGGTAAAGGCGGTCGTTTCCGTCAAAACTTGTTGGGTAAGCGCGTCGATTACTCTGGTCGTTCAGTGATCGTGGTTGGTCCACAACTGAAACTGCATCAGTGCGGTTTGCCAAAGTTAATGGCACTCGAATTGTTCAAGCCTTTCATTTTCAATAAATTGGAATTGATGGGTCTGGCAACAACGATCAAAGCTGCAAAAAAATTAGTTGAAATTCAAGAGCCAGTCGTTTGGGATATCTTGGAAGAAGTCATTCGCGAACATCCGATTATGCTGAACCGTGCGCCTACGCTGCATCGTTTGGGTATTCAGGCGTTCGAGCCGGTCTTGATTGAAGGTAAAGCGATTCAGTTGCATCCATTGGTCTGCGCCGCATTCAACGCCGACTTCGACGGCGATCAAATGGCGGTTCACGTACCTTTGTCTGTGGAAGCACAGATGGAAGCACGCACGCTGATGCTGGCATCGAACAATATTCTGTTCCCGTCCAATGGCGAACCGTCTATCGTACCTTCGCAAGATATCGTGTTGGGTCTGTACTACGCCTCCCGTGAAAAAATCAACGGTAAGGGCGAGGGCATGATGTTCCCTGACGTCTCAGAAGCGATCCGCGCTTGGGACAACAAGGAAGTTGAATTGATGACACGCATTACTGTGCGTATCACCGAGTATCCAAAGAATCTGGAAACTGGCGAATTCGTTAAAACAGTAACTCGTTATGAGACGACTGTTGGTCGTGCGATTCTGTCTGAAATCTTGCCTAAAGGCTTGCCGTTTTCAGTATTGAATCGTTCGTTGAAAAAGAAAGAAATTTCTAAACTGATCGATACGTCATTCCGTAAGTGCGGTCTGCGCGCTACGGTCGTGTTTGCCGATCAACTGATGCAAATGGGTTTCCGTTTGGCGACACGCGCCGGTATCTCTATCTGTATCGATGATATGTTGGTACCTCCACAAAAAGTCACTTTGCTGGCCGCTGCTGAGCATGAAGTCAAACAGATCGAGCAGCAATATGCTTCTGGTCTGGTGACTGCGGGCGAGCGTTACAACAAGGTGGTTGATATCTGGGGCAAGACTGGTGATGACGTCGGTAAAGCCATGATGGATCAGCTCAAAGTTGAAGACGTTATCCGTCGTGACGGCACTAAAGGGACACAAGAATCTTTTAATGCGATTTACATGATGGCCGATTCTGGTGCGCGAGGTTCTGCAGCGCAGATTCGTCAGCTGGCAGGTATGCGTGGATTGATGGCGAAACCGGATGGTTCAATTATCGAAACACCGATTACCGCGAATTTCCGTGAAGGTCTGAACGTTCTTCAGTACTTTATTTCTACTCACGGTGCCCGCAAAGGTCTGGCCGATACCGCATTGAAGACAGCGAACTCAGGTTACCTGACACGCCGTCTGGTTGACGTTACGCAAGATCTGGTCGTCATCGAAGATGATTGCGGTACCGCGAATGGCGCAGTCATGAAAGCCATCGTTGAAGGCGGTGAAGTGCAAGTACCGTTGCGCGAATTGATCTTGGGTCGCGTAGCAGCTAATGATATCGTCAATCCAGAGACGCAAGCTAATCTGTACGATGCAGGTACTTTGCTCGACGAAACAGCGGTTGAAGAAATCGAACGCCTCGGTGTCGACGAAGTTAAAGTACGCACACCATTGACTTGCGATACACGCTACGGTCTGTGCGCCATGTGTTATGGCCGTGATCTTGGCCGTGGTTCTATGGTCAATGCGGGTGAAGCAGTCGGCGTTATCGCTGCTCAGTCTATCGGTGAGCCAGGTACACAGTTGACGATGCGTACTTTCCACATCGGTGGTGCCGCTTCCCGTGCAGCAGTTGCCTCTTCAGTTGAAGCTAAATCCAACGGTACTATTCGCTTTACAGCGACTATGCGTTACGTGACGAATAACAAGGGTGCGCAGATCGTGATCTCACGCTCTGGTGAAGTCTTGATTACCGATGATCATGGCCGTGAGCGTGAGCGTCATAAAGTACCTTACGGTGCGACGCTGATCGTTAAAGACGGTATGGTCATCAAGGCCGGTACTGATTTGGCGACATGGGATCCGTTGACACGTCCTATCATTACTGAATACGCCGGTAAAGTTAAGTTTGAGAACGTTGAAGAAGGCGTTACCGTTGCTAAGCAAGTTGATGATGTTACTGGTTTGTCAACTTTGGTGGCGATTGATGCCAAGCGTCGTGGTTCGGTCACCAAAACTTTGCGTCCGCAGGTAAAGCTGCTCAGCGAAGTTGGAGACGAGGTCAAGATTTCTGGTACAGAACACGCTGTAACCATCGGCTTCCAGGTTGGCGCCTTGATTATGGTGAAAGACGGTCAGCAAGTGACTGTCGGTGAGGTTCTGGCGCGTATCCCGACTGAATCACAGAAGACCCGTGATATTACCGGTGGTCTTCCACGTGTTGCTGAATTGTTTGAAGCACGTTCACCAAAAGACGCTGGTATGCTGGCTGAAGTCACAGGTACGGTTGCGTTTGGTAAAGAAACCAAAGGTAAGCAACGTTTGGAAATCACCGACATGGACGGTGAGAAGCATGAGTTCCTGATCACCAAAGACAAACAAGTTTTGGTGCATGACGGCCAGGTTGTGAACAAGGGTGAGATGATTGTTGACGGTCCAGCTGATCCACAAGATATTCTGCGTCTGTTAGGTATCGAAGCGCTGGCACGTTACATCGTTGATGAAGTTCAAGACGTGTATCGTTTGCAAGGCGTGAAGATCAATGACAAGCACATCGAAGTCATCGTGCGTCAAATGTTGCGTCGCGTTGTCGTGACTCAACCTGGTGACGCTAACTACATCATGGGCGAGCAAGTTGAGCGTTCAGATTTGTTAGGCGAGAATGACCGTGTTGTCGCTGCTGGCGGTATCCCTGCAACGTATGAAAATATCTTGTTGGGTATTACCAAAGCGTCCTTGTCGACTGACTCATTCATCTCTGCCGCTTCCTTCCAGGAGACCACACGTGTTCTCACAGAAGCAGCGATCATGGGCAAGAAAGATACTCTGCGCGGCTTGAAAGAAAACGTCATTGTCGGTCGTTTGATTCCGGCCGGTACAGGTTTGGCTTTCCACCGTGCTCGCAAGTTGAAAGAAACATGGGAAGCCGATGAGCGTGCAGCTTTGCTGATCGCTGAAAAAGCAATCTTTGCACCTATGCCTGAAGTTGTCTCTAGCGATGCTGCGGATGGTGACGAATAATTGAGTTGAAATAACTCAATAAAGAACGGCACCGAAGAAATTTCCGGTGCCGTTTTTTTATGTCGTTTAGACACTTACAGAGAGGTTTGTTTTTTTATTTATCTTCATCATGGCTGAATAGTGAGTGTTTTTCTCAATAGCCCGTTCACTGTAGGTGCAAATTTGAAATTGAATACACAAAAAATCCTGCTATTACGTGATCAATACGGCGAACAGGTGGATGTTGAAGTCGTGGCCGAAACCGGCTCGACCAATGCCGATTTAATGGCACGCTTAAATAACCTGTATGCACCGGTATTACGTATAGCTGAACACCAGACTGCTGGCCGTGGCCGCGCGGGTCGGGTGTGGCACTCGGTTCCCGGTGGTGTGCTCACCTTTTCGCTGGCCTGGTACTTTCCACAGTCGACTCAGGCCTTGATGGGATTACCATTGACGGTGGGCGTGGCCGTAGCAGAGACCTTGCTGGCGCTTGGTGTGCCGGTGCAGTTGAAGTGGCCGAACGATATTCTCAAAGAAAAAAAGAAGCTCGCTGGCATCCTGATAGAAACTTCCGGGGTTGTGGATGGCGGCAGTTGGGCGGTCATCGGCATAGGATTGAATCTGGTGATTCCTGATGCGCTGGAACGCGACATCGGTCAAGCGGTGGCAGATGCGCCATGGCTCGCGCAGATGGATAAAAATGTGCTGATCGCCCATTTGCTCAATGCTCTGGCGAAAGCGATGGAGCAGTTCCGCCAGCAGGGCTTTGCGGGATTTTCCGAGCGCTGGAACAATTTGCACGCCCATGCCGGGCAAGCAGTCGTGGTGTTGGATCGCGGTCAGGTCTTGCATGAGGGGCTTGCGCTAGGGGTCGATCAAACCGGTTGTCTGGTCTTGCAAACGGCGCAAGGGCAAGTTACCGTGGTCGCCGGAGATGTATCGCTACGCGCAGCGCCGGTCAATTAGAAGCTTAAAAAAACACCAGGAATCAGTATGATTTTATTGATTGATGCAGGTAACACGCGCATTAAATGGGCGACAGTAGGTAAGGCGCACGCGCCGACGGGTGGGCCGGTCTGGTTACATCAGGGTGCCGTCAGTCATGCCGAGATGCCGACACTTAAACCGGCCTGGGCGGTACTGCCGATCTCTCGTATCGTCATGTCCAATGTCGCTGGTGAGCATATTGGGCATGCATTAGAATTGCTCCTGGCCAGCTGTGTTGATGGCGTCAAGGCCGAGCTCTTTAGCGCTACAGCTAATTGCGCCGGTGTCAAGAATGCCTACGCCCAAGCGACACAATTAGGCAGCGATCGCTTTGCTTCTGCTATCGGTGCGCATGCCTTGTTTCCGTTCCGATCGTTATTGGTGGTCACGTGCGGAACAGCAACAACTATCGATGCCGTGACAGTAGAGGGAACATCGGAAGCTACTTTTATCGGTGGCATGATCTTGCCCGGTCTACAACTGATGGCACAATCCTTGGCAAAAAATACTGCGCAATTGCCGCAGGTAGCGGAAAGCCTCTCTGTCACCAGATTGTTCGCTGACAATACCGAGCTGGCCATCGTCAGCGGCTGTATCAATGCTCAGGTCGGCGCCATACTCCGTGCGTACGAGACACAGCTCAAGATGCAGCATTACCCTGTAAGTTGTATCATTTCCGGCGGCGCCGCGCCTTACCTGATTGCGCATCTTGGCATAGCTTGTGAACACGTTGATAATCTGGTCTTGACGGGTTTATTTATCGTGGCAAAATCAATAGCCACACAATAATTTTGCGGATCATCTAATTTAATTAAGCGCCCCAACACCATGCTGAGATTTTGTTTCTGGACCTTGTTACTCATTAATACCTTGTTGTTAGCATTTAATTTCGGCTATCTCGGCAGCTGGCCGTTTGATCCGCATGAACCGCAACGCCTGAAAATGGAGCAGAGTGCAGATCGTTTGCAACTGCTCTCGGCGAAGGCGGCTATCGCACTCAATGAGCCCCCATCAGAAAAAAATGAGGCTACTACCACCACCACTTGTGTGGAGGTCGGTAACTTTGCGCAACTTGATGCGAGCAATTTTGAAGAAAAGCTCAAGCCACTTTCGTTAGGCGATAGACAAATGAAAACCACTGTCGCGGAAGTCGCTACCAATATGGTGTACATTCCCTCGCTGGGTAGTAAAGAAGGTGCAGATAAAAAAGCAGCCGAATTGCGCCGTATTGGTATTACTGATTTCTTTATCGTGCAAGATCAATCTGAGATGCGTTGGGGTATTTCACTCGGCGTATTTAAAACCGAAGAGGCGGCAAAAGCCCATCTGGCGAATTTGTCCAACAAAGGTGTACGGACAGCGCGTATCGGTCCACGTACGGTTAGCGCGATCAAATTCTCTTACCAATTGCGCACCTTGAACGCGGAAGAAAAACGCCGGGTTGACCTGATCAAGATAGATTTTCCGGCACAAGAAGCGCACGCCTGTTCGTCACAAGCTTACAGCCACAGTTGATCGGCTTAGCTAGCTTGCAATACATCAAATTTGAAAAAGAGTAGCCCGCATGCATCAGCCATTTTATCTCCTTCAAGGTGAGTCTCCCTTATTGATTTCCATGCCGCATGTGGGTACGCATATTCCCTACAATGTGCGTGCACAATTAACGCCCGTCGCCGATGATCTAAGTGACACCGACTGGCATTTGCCGCTGCTTTACAACATGGCGCAGGAGCTCGGTGCCTCGGTGATACAGGCGCAAAATTCACGTTATGTGATTGATCTGAACCGCTCATCGGATGACAGTAATCTCTATCCGGGGCAAGACACTACCGGTCTTTGCCCGGTCGATACTTTCGCCAAACAGCCGCTGTATCCAGACGGTAAAAATCCTGCTTCCGCAGAAGTACAGAGCCGCGTGCAGCAATACTGGCAACCCTATCACAAGCAACTGCAGAGCGAGCTGGCAAGGCTGCGCGCTCAACATGGCATCGCCATTTTGTGGGATGCGCATTCGATCGCCTCGCAGGTACCTCGCTTCTTCCAGGGTAAATTGCCTGACCTTAATTTTGGTACCGCCGATCAGCATTCTTGCGCTGTCGGTCTGCAACAAGCCTTGGCACATGTCATGCAAAATCATCACAGCGAGCCGACCTATAGCCATGTATTTAATGGCCGTTTTAAAGGCGGTTACATCACGCGTCATTACGGCCAGCCAGAACGCAATATTCATGCAGTGCAACTGGAAATGAGCCAATGTCTGTACATGAATGAAGCCGCACCTTACGCCTATCGCCCTGATCTTGCTGCACAAGTGCAGCCGCTGTTACGCGATTTACTGGCCACTTGCCTGAGCTGGGCGGCGCAACATTTGGAAAGCGATCAATGAACAATAGTCTGTTCGCAGAGAATGCGTTGCTGCCCGGTGGTTGGGCTAAAAATGTTCGATTACACTGGAATGCCGATGGCGACCTGACCGAAGTGCAAAGCGGTGCGACTGCGCAGGCGCATGAAGCGCAACGACAATTTGTCTTGCCCGGCATGATCAACCTGCATTCGCACGCCTTCCAGCGGGCGATGGCTGGCATGAGCGAAGTCGCCGGCGAAGGCCCTGACAGTTTCTGGACCTGGCGCGACCTGATGTACCGCTACGCGCTGCATATCACGCCGCAGCAGATGCAGGCGATTGCCGCGCAAGTGTATTCAGAATGCCTGCGCCACGGCTATACGGCAGTTTGCGAATTCCACTATTTGCACCGCGCCCCGGATGGCACTTTTTATCCTGATATGGCAGAGACCGCCGGGCAGGTGATAGCCGCCGCCAACAGTACCGGCATGGGCATCAGCATGCTGCCCGTGCTGTACAGTTTTGCTGACTTTAATGACACGCCTTTGCGCGCCGATCAGCGCCGTTTCAGCACCAATGTCGAGCAGGTTTTGCAGCTGGTTCAGCAGCTCGACGCTAGCCGCAGCGGTCAGGTAGAAATCGGCGTGGCGCCGCATTCTTTGCGCGCCGCCAATGTGAGCCAGATACGCGAACTGGTCGCCGCCATGCCGGCACAGCGCCCGATCCACATCCATATTGCCGAGCAACAAAGAGAAGTCAACGCCTGCATCGCCGCCACTGGCAAGCGCCCGGTAGAGTTGCTGTTAGAGACCCAGCAAGTCGATCAACGCTGGTCTCTGATCCACGCTACCCATTTGAACAAAGCCGAGCTTGCCGGCGTCGCCGCCAGTGGCGCGGTGGCCGGCATTTGTACCAGCACCGAAGGCAATCTGGGCGACGGTTTCTTTGATCTGCCCGACTATATCGCCGCCAAAGGCCGCTTCGGTATCGGTACCGATAGCCACGCTTCGCAAAGTGTCATCGAAGAATTACGCTGGATGGAATACGGCCAGCGCCTGCGGCTGCAAGGCCGCAATATCGTGCAGTTGCCGGGGCAACGCCGCGTCGGCGATTTTCTCTGGCAAGCCTGCCTGCAAGGTGGTGCACAGGCAAGCGGCCGCCAGGTCGGGCAACTGGCGCCAGGCAAACGTGCTGACATGCTGGTGCTCGACGATCAGCATCCGAATCTGCAAGACCTGCCAGCGGCCGAAGTACTTAATAGCTGGATTTTTAATGGTAACGACAATCTGGTGCGCGATGTGATCGTCGGCGGCAGGCAAGTGGTGCAAGGCGGCAGACATGTCGAGCAGGAACGCATACAGCGCGAATATGTGGCCTGCATGCGGGAGCTGCGCCAGCTCTAGTTAGGCTGTCGCCGCATTAAACCCAGATTTTCCATTAGGCGCACCTGCGGTGCTATTGACATGCTGATGGCGCATTTTCGGTCATTTTTTCTGCTCTTCGTTGCCAATAGCTCGCTATTGGCGCCTCATTCGCAGCAAAACTGCC
>JACMRF010000138.1 GCA_014376575.1 Undibacterium sp. | reverse complement strand
CAGGCACTTCTGGCGCAGGGCGCACGGCCCATGTGGACTTGTTCGGTTTCGTCAAGGCGATCAAGTCTTCTGCAGGTTGAGCAAGAGGTGCCGTTTTTTTATTCGGCCGCTCAGACTGTAAAGGTGAAATCTGAAATGTAGAAGAAGGGGCTGCGGCCGATATCTGAGTGCTTAGCACAACCTGCGCCAGTGTCTTGGTTGTCGGCTCAGCGGTGTTTGGCTGCAATGCTTGCTCGATGTCGGTGCTCAACAAGGGCTCCGCAACCGGTACCGACTGCGGAAGTAATACGACGCGCAAATCGGAAACGTCGGTCCGGCTATTTTGCCAGGCTATGCTGGAGCCAGCACGTCCAAGACCCTGACCACCGAAAGCCAGACTTAATAACATCGCGTGGATCGCCAGGGAGAGCACGAGCCCAAACTTCAGACTCCTGCTTTCAGGATGCGTCGGAAGTGTTGGCGTCAGGTCTTGCATTTGAATACATCCACATTTTCATTTAACGATAGCCATTCTGTGATTGTGCCGCGTGCGTTTATGTCAGCTCAGTGGCAAGCCAGCTAAACAGAGTATTCCACGCCGGTCTCATTGCCACAAGAATAATTTATTATTGTGATGCATCAAGCGCGGCAGAACCCTATCATTGCTTAATTGGCACCCGTCCGGTAGGCACGACGCTCGACGCCGTGATGCAATGCCCATGCTGATCATCAAAAAACATATGTGGTTTGAAGGCGGCCAGCACGGCGGATTTATTGACGCCGCCCATAAAGAAGGTTTCGTCTATTGCGATATTCCAGGCGCGCAGTGTGCGTATCACGCGCTCGTGTGCTGGTGATGAGCGTGCGGTGACTAGCGCCGTTCTGAGCGGGAAGGCGCGGCCGTCTGGGGTCTTGAAATTGTTTTGCAGGTAAGACAGCGCCACCAATAATCTGGCGAACGGGCCTTCTGGCAGCGGTTTTTTGGCGTTCTCACGCTCATGCTGTTCAAAGGCTTCTACCCCTTGTTCTTGATAGATGCGTTCCGATTCATCAGAGAAAATGACTGCGTCACCATCAAAGGCGATGCGGATTTGTTCCAGATCGGCGGCGTTCGCTGGTATTTGATACAGCAGCGCAGAAGCTACGCCTGAATTGATGGCAGCTTGCACATCATCTTCGTGCAGCGACAGGAACAGACTGATGTTGAAGGCCTGTAAATACGGCGACAAGGGCGCGCCGCCAGACAAGGCTGCGCGGCTGATATCGAGCCCGTATTGTTCGATGGAATTGAAAATACGCAGCGAGGTTTCGGATGAGTTGCGTGACATGATGACGACCTCAACCAGTCTGTGCCCGGGCGTGAGTGCGTTGAGTTTGAGTAAGGCCTTGACGAGAGAAAATCCTGCGCCAGGTTTGAGGCAAATATTTTCGTTTGCCAGCTGATGCTGGCGGTAGGCTTGTAAGCCTTGGTTTTGGAAAATGGCTTCTTCCATTTCCAGATCAAACAAAGCGCGGGAGGAAATACCGATGACGAGCAGATTATCAAGAGAGAAGGGCATGTAGGTGGCGATCGAATTAAAGGAGGATTTCTAAAAGAGGGCAATAATCACAGAGCCCAGCTTGACACAAAAACCATACTCATACAATCTCAATCGGGAAGCTAATCAGGCACACATTTTTTTGATTTTGCATAAGAAACAAGACTAGAAAATTATTCTGATGGCGATGATGGATTACCTTACAATTCGACATTTAATCCATTATTGCCTTATGGCAAGCGACAGTTGCTTGGCTAATTTTCTGTTTAATTCCGTTTAATTTCGGTTAATACAGCGAGCTTTGCTGAAGTAATAGAAATGCCATTGATAAAACCTCTTATGTTTAAAAAAATTCTTATTTCCATTCGCCGACTATTTTCCAACATAGCGACGAGTGATTCCGGAACCGAATTCATCGTCTATGCCCGCACTAAGCTTAAAGAGCAAAACAAATTACATGCAAGCAACTGGCGGCTAGGAAAAGAGCAAGGTTGGTCGGCTAACATGCGCACGGGAGTGATTGTTTTTGAATTTGCCAATGGGGTGACGGGTACTGCGCATTTTCAAGTCATTGGAACCTATAACGAGATCGATAAGACGTTCATGTGGGGATGGGCACATTCTGCGATTGCAGCAGAATTTAAAGAACATGCCAATTTGGCCCGGCAGTGGGGCTTGGAGAATCAGCATCCGTCGTTCATCGCAAAAAGCCTTACATGTACTTTGGACGACATATGGAATTTTGCGGCCGTGGCAAATAGTCTGGCTAGCTCAAAAGGGGTTTATCGCGGACATGCAGGTACTAAGTATATTTTTCTGACACTCGGCGAGATGAATATTGACACCAAAGCAGCGTCGCGACATTGGGCGGCTATTGTTGAAACCTGATTTGATTTGATTTGACTCGGCTATCTTTGCCATCCGGGTAATCATTTCAATTTGACTATGTGGCGGCTACAATCCAGGCGCCAATAAAAAAGCGAACTTTAATAATGAAGTTCGCTTTTTATTTATGTCGCAACAATTTACTTTGCTATCAGCAGCAAAACCGCCCGCCCATTCACGCTATACACGGTGTTCTCACCGCCGATGAGTACCTCTGAACCTGGCGCGACGATGGTATTGGCACCTTCATTCCAGTTTGACGTATCCACCACGCGATACCAGGTTTTTCCTGTGCCTGGCCATGGCAGTGTGAAGTTGACTGCACCAGACCAGGCGTTGTAGGCAACATAAATGGCGGATGCGGTATCGCTAAATTCTGAGCCATTAATACGGTATGCCAAGGCGCGGTTGTTAGCATCGCCAAAATACGTCGCATCAATCACAGAACCATCGGGTTTGAACCAGCGCAATTGCTCCATCACGTTGGCGTTATTGTCCACACTTGAGTAGAAATTTAATAGGCGTAAAGCGGGGTGCGCCTTGCGGAAGGCGATCAGGCGTTACGCGAGTGTTTTGAAATTAGTCTGATCGGCGCTTAACGTGTAGTTGAGCCAATTGGCCGAAGAATCGAGGTTGTAGGGATTGTTATTGCAATTGATGGTGCGCATGAATTCATCGCCACCCGTCATCATCGGGGTACCCGCGCTGAGCATCATGAACGCCATGCCATTGCGTGCCGCTTTGCGCTGGTCTTGGGCGAAAGCGCCCTGATCCCAGCTATTGTTGTTATCGTCGCCGCCATCCGACGGTCCGTATGGCCATGCCTGCAGATTGCTTTTGGTGTTGCAAGAGTACAGATCTTTTAGCGTGAAGCCATCATGTGCGACCATGAAGTTGACCGAGTTCCAAGGCTGACGACCATTGTTTTGATACAGGTCGGCCGAGCCGGTAAAACGGGTTGCAAGTTGGCCTGGTGTGATAGGTGCAGAACCTAATTTGTTTTGACTTTGCCGGAAAGTGTCGCGGAAAATACCATTCCATTCTGACCAGCCAGTAGGGAAACCACCAACCTGATAAGAATTGCCGCCTATCGCCCTAGGTATTTTTCCAGTATGTCAGCGAATCAATAATCAGATTCTGTGCAACAGGATTATGCGTGTTGTAGTTGTCGCCAACACCCGTGTTATCCCAGGACTGCTGATTGTCGCTTGTCAGCTCATAATAAGTAGGATTATCGAGGCCACGGAATGAGTACAGGTTGTACACCGTCAGACCATCGGTTCCACCCCAGGCACCGCCTTCACCCGTGTGGTTATACACGGTATCGATATACACCTTGATGCCTTGATCATGGAAGGCCTTGACCATGGCTTTGAATTCTGTAGTCGAGCCACCAGCTGCTTTATTGTAGGCAAAGCGACGATCCGGCGCAAAATAATTAAGGGTCATGTAGCCCCAATAATTATCGCCTGCATCGGTGTTGGGGATGACATCATTGGTATCGTTCTGGGTTTCTTGCACCGGTAAAAATTCTACTGCAGTTACGCCCATACCGGCCAGATAAGCCGCCTTTAATGCCGCGCCCTGATAGGTGCCGGGATACGCCGCCGGCACGCTGGTATCATTCATGTTGAAGCCACGTACGTGTACTTCATAGACGATGCCATCTTTCACATCCGTATCTTTTGGGCTTGTACTGTATCGGATTGCTAGCAAGATAGAACGCTCAGCTGATTTAAGCTCATTTAATTGAAGTAAAGCATTGGCAAGCCAGAAGTGAAACTCTGGATTTTCCGGGGCAGAGTCGAGTTTTTGATTGAAAAAATTTTTTGCTGCGCTATATTTTTTTTCCTTCATCGCTTGCTGTCTCACGCCAAAAAAATAATAGGCTTGATGTGGGCGTACTTTCGCCACTTTTTCGGCCAGAAGCTCCGCTTCATCAATGCGTCCAAGTGCTCTTAAGGTATAGGATAAATTAAGCATCACACTGCTGTCTTTTGGGTCTTGTTCTAGTGCGAACATGAAGGCATTTTGTGCTTCCTGCAGATTTCCATTGGATCGATAAACGGCACCTAAGGTATTGTAGGCGCTGACTAAAAACGGGTCTTGCATTATTGGCGAACGTGCCCACCAATAAGCGTTGTCTAGCATGGCTTGCGCCAGCGACTCTGCCGCGCGGTTGTTCATATACATAGCGATCGCCGTTTTCTCGCTAATGGTTTCTGTCGCGAGATGGCGCATAGTCTCTGGCGGTAAAAAATCAACCGTCATTTGTTGCCTTATGCCGCTGAAGAAAGTTTTTGGCGTGTGTCGTTCCAGGAGAATGACGTTGATATGGCCGGCATTAAATAGCAGCGGTCCATTTCGACTCCAGCTTGGTTTGAGTTTTACATTCTGGTATTGAACTTCCAAACCGATTTCTTTGGCAAATGCGGCTGTCATCAATACCAGTGACATGCAATTGCCAGAACGTGTCGCAAACGCCTGGGCGGAATTTTTCGTGATGCTTGTATCGTATTCGATCTTGAGTTTGCTTTCGCCGTAAAGAGCGTCAAACAGGCCTTATTTCAGTCCTTTGATATGTAATTGTTCCGCAATATCGAAAGCAATAAATTGCCTCATCTCTTTGCTAACAAAAAACACCTCTTCTACATTGACATTATCTGTCGGCGGTGAGAACAGCGCGTCGTTGAGTAGCGCTTGGGTTTGCGTTCTGCCGATCTGAGGTGGGCTGGAACAAGCGCCGAGCAGTACTGCAAACAATGAAATAAGAAAGGCAGCAAGGATTTTCATTCGAGTCATTTTTGCCCGTGGTTTGTTAAGCAGAGCTGATCCCGTAGCATTTTATGCTCTGCTGCCGCCGCCTTCCTTATTTCATTTAACGCATTTACTGCTATTTTACGTCCTTGCCCTGTAAATTCAAGGTGCGTGCAGGCAGGGTGATACTGACTGAACTTGCATTGATATCGCCAGCATCGTGCGCAAGGATGAGCTTGTAGCTATCGGCCGCAATACGCCAGGTTTTTGTCTTGCTGTCGACCATGCCTAACAATCTGGAATCAACCATTAGTTCAACAGATTTTGTTTCGCCGGGAAGTAGATCAACTTTATCCCACGTGGCTAAGCGTTTTGGTGCCTCCCATTTGCTTGATGATGGTGATACATACACTTGCGGCACATCCTTACCCAGGGTTTTTCCTGTATTGGTCACCTTGAAGCTGACATATACATTGCCATCTTTGAGATTGCTGGCGAGATCGGAATAAGAAAACTGCGTATAAGACAGGCCATGTCCGAACGGGAATAAAGGCTTGATCCCTTTGACGTCGTACCATTTATACCCAACTGCTGCACCTTCATGGTAATTCACGCTAAAACGCTGATCTGGTTTGCTTGGGTCACCGTCGAGAACCGGGCGCGGCAACTGCTTTTCAGACACAGGGAAACTCGCCGGAAGGTGGCCTGATGGATTGACCTTGCCAAACAGAATGCGTGCAATTGCCTCGCCACCGCTGGTGCCCGGGTACCATGCTTCAAGCACTGAATTGACTTGATCTACCCACGGCATAGTGACTGGCCCACCAGTCTCTAAAACGACAACTGTCTTGGGGTTGGCGGTATTGACTGCCGCGATCAGTGCATCCTGGTTGGATGGTAGCGATAGTGTGGTAGCGTCGAGCGCCTCGCCTATCCATTGGGTGGCAAATACCACGACGACATCGGCTTGTGCAGCCAATTTTGCCGCTGCTTTGTGATCTGTACCGGCGTTATAAGTGACCTGTGCTTGCGGTGCATAACGCTGGATTGCGTCGAGTGGTGACGAAGGGTGATAAACCACCGGTCCAGGCCAAATTTTGGGTTCCAATCCTTTGACTGCGGACCCGTTTTTCGGATAAACCTGAGACGATCCTCCGCCAGACAGTACACCGACGTCAGCGTGACCGCCAATGACGGCGATCTTTTTGATCGTGGCACTCAAGGGAAGCAAGTTCTTATCATTCTTCAATAAAACAATCGCTTCTTCCGCATCGTTCTGGGTGACAAGTGCATGTGCTGCATAATCAATCTTGCCGATGGCGGAAACAGGATAATCGAACACGCCCTTGTCAAACATGGTGCGTAAGATACGATGCGACATATTGTCCAGACGGGCTTGTGCTACATAGCCGTTTTCCACACTTTCTTTCAAAGAACCAGAAAAATAAGGCGCGACGTCAAATATCCAACCGGATTCCTGATCCAATCCGTTATTGGCGGCGGCCACTGTGCTATGCGTGGCACCCCAATCTGACATGACGTAACCACGATAAGACCAGTCGGTTTTCAATACTTGATTGAGTAAATAATCGTTTTCACATGCATACACGCCGTTCACGCGGTTGTAGGCGCACATGACAGAGCCTGGATCAGATTTCTCAATAGCAAATTGCATTGCGAGTAAATCAGACATGCGGGCACTGGCATCATCGATTTTTGCATCAAGGACAAAGCGACCAGTCTCCTGATCGTTGATCGCAAAATGCTTAAGGGTAGAGATGAGGTGATTAGATTGTATGCCATTGATCTGTGCCGCCACGATAGAGCCTGCCAGCAATGGATCTTCACCGGCATACTCAAAATTGCGCCCGTTGCGTGGCTCCCTCATTAGATTGACGCCGCCAGCGAGCATGACATTAAAGCCGGTTGCGCGCGCTTCAGAACCAATCATGGCGCCGCCCTTGTAGGCCAATGCCAGGTTCCAGGTTGCGGCGGTCGCAAGGCCGGAGGGCAGGGATGTGCCTTCGCGTGCCGTAGGTCCGCTGCCTTGGGATGCAACGCCTAGGCCCGCATCAGTCTGAAACTGTGCCGGTATCCCTAAGCGTGGCACACCTTCTACATAGCCAGCTGAATGGGGGATGGAGGATGGATGTCTTTTCTGATTTTTCCAGTCGGCGTCTGTGCCGAAATGACCAAAGACCAGTTTGAGCTTTTCATCTTGCGTCATTTCCTTGAGTACTAAGGCAGCACGCTGATCGGCATTCAGTGAGATATTCATCCACGGTGTCGCTGACAGGGACGACGGGTTTTCGGCAGGGTTAGCATAGGCGGTCGTGGCAGCCGTAGCAGATAAAGTGCAGGCGACAGCAAGCACCATTAGTTTTTTTGAGAGCATCTTCATCGCATCTTTCATTTGATTGGCTGGATTAAAAACTGTCTAGGACGATGTCAAGAGCAGTTGATGACGAAAATATTTGCGGTGTTAGTTTTTCGCATGTAGCACCGCTTTATGGAAACGTTTCCATTGTTTTTTCTAAGATTGCAGCATAATAAAAATCATGTCAACAGAAATCACGCTTCTAAAAAGAAAAAGAGAAAAATTTCGATGATGCAGTGCGGCAGATGTGGTGTTTGTCTGGCGGCGACATTGCAATTTTGGGCACTGAGTGGATCGTGATGTAGGCGTGTGTTTTCAGAAGTGTTGCTATTTAACCTAATCATGGGAACGTTTCCAAAAAAAAGTTGACACTTAATTTTAATGAGTGATATATTCTACAAAAATAAATGGAAACGATTCCATGCAATGTGGAAACGTGTTCTGGATCACCGTTGTAAAACGAGAAAATAGCACTGTTGTAAAGGTAGTGGAGAGTGAGTAAGACCGTAGTAGATGATGTGTCAGTTGCAGTTACTCGAAAGCGCTTTCTGGCTTTCATGGTACGCAGGTAAGGCATTAAGTAGTGCCAGAAGCGACATATAGCCGGTGCAAACCGGTTCGTGTCAAAATACCCAAAAAAAGGAGACCAAATGTTCCAACCAAAAACAAAAAGGAAACTCATGAGTCTGGCTGTTGCCAGCGCATGTGGCCTGATGACGATGCATGGCTATGCTCAGCAAGCTGATGCACCAAGTTCCAATGAGAAGGCAGCGCCAAAGAAAAAGGCAGCCGAGTCTGATCAAGTCCAGGAAATAACGGTAACTGCGACGCGTTATTCTACTTCGCTACTTAAGACGCCTTTGGCCGTCACTGCATTCGACCAGGAAAAGCTGGCTCGCATGGGCGTCACTAGTGCCAAAGATTTGGCTAACGAAATTCCAAACGTCACTATCACTCAGTCAAACGATTCTGCGATTCAAGTGACGATACGCGGTATCACTTCTAGCAATACAACAGAAATTGGCGATCCTGCAGTCGGCTTTCACGTCGATGGCCTGTATTCACCACGGCCTCAAGGTGCGCAAGCGCTGATGTTCGACGTTGAACAAGTCGAAGTGTTACGCGGACCTCAAGGTACCTTGTTTGGCCGCAATTCTACCGGCGGCAGTATCAATGTTATTTCGGCAAAACCTGATTTTTCGGGTGATTATGGCAAGGCTGAATTTGAACTTGGTAACTATAATAAGAAGCAGTTCAATGTCATACAAAACTTCAAGTTGAGCGACAGGCTGGCGATTCGTGCGGCGCTCATGAAGGTAACACGTGATGGTTTCGCCAATCAAAAGCAAGATTTTAGCGAAGCCAATTCGCCTGCGCATGGCTGGATACCTGATGGTATTCCAGATGTTATGCAGCGTTGGAACAAAAAAGTTGACCCTAGCAAGTATTACACCAATCAGGATGAATGGGCTGCGCGTCTTGCTGCTAAATTCAAACTGAGCAATGACATTACGCTCAATGCTGCCTATGAAGAGTTCCAGGATTCTGGCGCCGGTGGTACCGCTTTCAAAGATTGTGAGTCTACCGCTGGTACCAGGTATGCATGTGCTCCGGGAAGAGGGCGTTTTGACCTCGACATTAATGTCCCTGGCGTAACAGACATGAAGATTCGTACCGTGCGTGCAGGTGTGAATTGGAATGTGAACAAAGACACCAGTCTTGACTACAATTTCGCATTGGCTGACCAACGCCGTAGCCAGTTGTATGACAACGATAAAGGCAATCAATCTGCGCTGCCTTTCCAGATCACTCAAGATAATCCGAAAATCGCTGGTGGTAATAACTGGGGTACATGGCCGTTGTCTGATCAGTATCAGCAAACAGTTGATTCCAAATATGTCTCTTCAGTACAAGAACTTCAGTTGAAGCAACGTCTTGGTGATTTGCAATATGTAGCCGGTTTGTTCTGGATGCATGAAAAAAATCAGATTGATTATGAAGTCGTCGATTTGTATCGTGCTCCCGTTGGTTTGGCTTCAGGTGCGTTTTATCACCAGCCAAACCGTCAAGTTGATGCCAAGGCGGCATTTGCGCAAGCTGACTGGAAGTTCTTGCCAACATGGACGGCCACAGCCGGTATTCGTTATAGCGTTGACAGTAAGACGGATAAAGATGGTTTAAATCTTGGCGGCTGGTGGGGCTCCAAGGCGTTTTACAATGGTCAATTTGATCCAGGCACACCTGGCACGCCTGGTTACCATCTGCCACAGGGCAATGACCTGAACTATGGTCCTGGTGGCAGCGTCGCAAACTATGCCTTGTATGGCGCACCAAGCAAAAACGATCATACCGATTCATGGAGAAAAATGACGTGGCGTTTAGGCTTGCAGACACAAGTAACTGAAAACCAGATGGCTTATACCGCATTGGCTACCGGCTACAAAGCAGGTGGTTTCGGCGATAGAACACTCGCTTGCGGTGGTGATGCTACTCGTGTATGCGCTGGCGGCGTAGCGAATACTGAGACTTTCCTGCCTTACAAACCTGAATTGGTCACCAATCTGGAGTTTGGCTACAAAGGTAAGTTTTTAGAAAATCGTCTAAGTTTTTCTGCTGTCGCGTTTATGATGAACTATAAAGACCAGCAGTTGACGAACACGTATTTCGTTAGCAAATATATCGTGCCAACACCATGTACGTTAGACCAGGCAAAATGTGACGTGTATGAAACATGGCGTACGATTAACGTTGGTAATACCAAGATCAAAGGTCTCGAAGTTGAATGGGATTACAAGCCTTGGAAGGGTGCCAAAGTCGGCGGTTCTTTAGCCTTGCTTGACACGAAGATCCATGACTATGGTTCCTACGATGACAGTTATAACTGTGGAGTCCGCGTTGAGTTAGGTCAAACACCTTGTGCTCCGGTATTCACAGGCCTGGGTCCAGATAATGGTAAACGTTTGTATGATGTGACTAACCATAATTTGGCGAACGCACCAAAGCGTACTTTCATGCTCAATTTCTCACAGAAATTTGATCTTGATGGTGGCTACACCTTGACGCCTTACGTCAAGGTCAACTGGCGTGATAAAGCTTACTTTGACGTCTACAATGACACATTCGATCATATCGGCAGATACCAAAAAGCGTATGCCCTTACTGATGCGTCTATCAGGCTCGATTCACCTGATGATAAATGGCATGCAGAAGCATTTGTACGTAATTTGTCGGATAGTCATGCTGCATATTGGCGTGGTCAGGGTATCGGCGGACAGATGAATGTCGCACCGGTTGAACCACGTATGTTTGGTATTCGTGTTGGTGTGAACTATTGATTTTCTAGTCATGGCTGTGCATAGAAGCGCTAGCTAGCGAACCGATGTAGTCTGGCCAGGGGGCAGGCTACATCGGTTTTTTGTTATAAAGTGTAATAATGATTTGTCGGCTAAAAAACATAGACAGCCGTGACTGTTGGAGACGCAAAAAATGACAGAAAACAGAATCAAAAACGTGGTGATCGTCGGCGGTGGAACAGCCGGCTGGATGGCCGCCGCAGCGCTATCGGAACTGCTACCGGTTGGCTACAACTATAGGCTGGTCGAGTCGGATCAGATTTCCACTGTCGGTGTGGGCGAGGCGACGATACCGAGTATTCGCAATTTCAATATGCATCTTGGCATAGACGAGAACGAATTTTTGCGCGCTACCCAAGGCACCTTCAAGCTGGGCATTGAATTTGTCAATTGGGGTAAGCAAGGTGATAATTATTTTCACGGCTTCGGTTCAGTCGGACGTGACCAGCCAACGGCCAACTTTTTTCACTACTGGCTCAAGCTGCAGCAGCAAGGTGCTGCTGGCGGTCTGGAACATTATTCGATCAATACTGTCGCCAGCCGTCAAAGTAAATTCAGTGTGGGCAGACCAGATCTGCCCAATTCGCCTTTGGCCGATTTGTCGTATGCCTATCATTTTGATGCTGGTTTGTATGCAAAATTTTTGCGCACTTACAGCGAAAAGCGCGGTGTCAAGCGTACCGAGGGGCGTGTAGTTAACACTGTCTTGCGCGATGCGGACGGCTTTATCGAAGCGCTGATGATGGAGAACGGTGAAAAAATTCAGGGCGATTTTTTCATTGACTGTTCAGGCATGATCGGTCTGCTCATTGAGAAAGCCTTGCACACGGGTTACGAAGATTGGAGTCACTGGCTGCCATGTGATCACGCCATCGCCGTACCATGTGAATCGAGCACCGATATGCGAGCGCAAACACGCTCCACCGCGCACGCGGCAGGCTGGCAATGGCGCATACCGTTGCAGCATCGCACCGGCAACGGCCACGTCTTTTCCAGCAAGTACATGAGCGTAGACGAGGCACAAGCCATCCTAATGAACAACCTCGATGGTAAGGCACTGGCCGAACCGCGTCAGATCAAATTCACCACAGGCAAACGCAAGAAGGCATGGAACAAAAATTGTGTCGCCATCGGCCTATCAGGCGGCTTTATGGAACCGCTGGAATCGACCAGTATTCACATGGTCAAGACTGGCTTGATGCGCTTGCTCAGCTTCTTCCCCGACCGTGGTTTTGATCAGGTAGATATCGATACCTACAACCGCCTGTGCGATAGAGAATACGAACAGATACGTGACTTTCTGATTTTGCATTACAAGGTCAATGGCCGGGATGACTCTGCATTTTGGCGCTACTGCCAACAAATGGACGTGCCAGAAAGTCTGCAAAGAAAACTCGATCTTTTCGCCAGTCACGGCCGCATCCTGCGCGAGAATGAAGAGCTGTTCCCCGAAGATAGTTGGCTACAAGTGATGCACGGCCAAGGCATGCGTCCACGCGCCTACAACCCGGTGGTGGATCAACGTTCCAAAGACGAGATCATCGGGTTCTTGGACAATACCCAAGCGGTCATCCGTAAATGCGTTGATGCCATGCCTACGCATGCCGAGTACATCAAGGCCAATTGCATGGCAAGGCCGGTTTGATTCTTATACGCGTAGTTTTGTAATGTGTCATGCCTGACGCGCACTGTTCATGCGTTTCTTCAGGCTGCCTGGCTTGAAAGACGCTTGGATGTTGTGTTGTGGGCGTACCTGTTTTTGAATTCGTAGGCTAGGATGCAATTCCAGCTTTTGATATTGAATGTCGGCTGGGTTTTAGTAAAGCGATTGCGCTTCGTAGTTAGATTGTTGGAGGTGGCCCGACAGCTTTGCTGCCCTTCGGGTTCCTGCTTGTGCAAGTCAAAAAATGGGAAGTGCGAAAACTTAATAGACTAAAATGTAACTCAGATGGGCGATGACTTTCCGTTAAGGGGATGTAAGCCGGAACCGCCGAAAATACCGTCATTCGAACTTCAACCTATCTCGGCCGACCCGCGCTAACGAATTACAATCGCCGGGAATGTACCGTCGCCATTCACCAACAGACTAATATGCGTGGCTTTATACCGGAAAAAATAAATTCGTGCCTTCTAATTCGTGCCGAATATAACGTTATAACTTTTATGTTGGCTGGCGTACAGACCTACCGAATAATTCTTTGTAATGTATGGCTTCGGCATTTTTTATTTACTTAATTAAGAGGATTGTCATGAATAAATATTCACTAGCACTAGCAGCCCTGATGTTTTCCACAACTGCGACGATGGCGCAGGAAGTTATGATGAAAGACGGCAAAATGATGAGCATGAAGGATGGCAAGTCTATGTCGATGGACAAAGACATGACGATGTCCAACGGGAATAAGGTCATGACTAACGGCATGGTCATGATGAAAGACGGGAAGAAAATGAAAATGCAAAACGGCATGATGGTGGATGCCAATGGCGATATCATGATGCATGACGGCATGATGATGAAAGACGGCAAGATGATGATGATGAAAAACGGTCAATCCATGCCGTTAGATAAAGACATGATGATGAGCAATGGAAATAAAGTCATGATGGATGGTTCCGTTATGATGAAAGACGGCAAAAAGATGAAAATGCAAAATGGCATGATGATGAACGCAGAGGGCATGATGATCGATGAAAAAGGAATGATGAAGTAATCATCACCTTGGTTAGGCGCCTGCAGGCATTTTTCGTTAGTCTGCGGGCTGTCACGCCGAGGCGAGATACATCACTTCGCAACGCACCTTCGAGCCTAATTCCTCGGCAACTTTGAGATCGAGGTCAGCAGCGATCTGGATGATGATTTTGGAGCGTTCACCCACCCGCCGGAATGCTTGGAGCAACTTCGCTTCTGCGCCAGTCAAAGTGTGCCGAATGACTCGCTACAGAAGCTGTGTTTGGCTGCGGAGTCTTCACTTCGTCTCGTCAACCATTACGATGGTTTTATCCTCCACTTCTTTGGCAACTTGAACCAACGCAAGGGCCTGAGGTAACGCGCAAAGCATGGGCACCGACTTGATCAATCCGATCTTCGTTTGAGATTTCTCAGTGTACACAGATATACGACACGGTAACGCCCTATTCAGACGCATATCAGTGGCCAACACTTTTGCAGCTTAGGCTGGATTGCAGACGTCGAAAATCTTACACTCCTCCTCAAATGCAATACCTTTACTGCGAAGTGTGGCCCTCAATTCGTGAATATGCAGTACCCCGAAGCCATTACGGATCACGCCCGATTCAAGGTCTTTCGACGCCCGCTTGAATGATTTTTGGGTTCAACGATGTAGTACATGAGTCACCTCGATTTTTACGACGCATAAACAATGCCCAGGCCCAGCCAGAACATATCGGCCACGTTCGGCGAGCCAGTAGTCCGGCCTAGGACTTGGGTCCCAAACCTTTTTCGCCTTCGCTCTCGCCCATCTTCAGGGCACCGCGCAGTGTTGTGAACACTTCCCGACCTCGGTCATTTCTTTTGTTTAACAATCCAGACCACTAGAGCAACGATCACAGCAATCATCAAAATCGGCATCCATATCCCGCCGTAGCCCTCCATCCAGCTATTGCCCTACGCGCCACCATTCATCATGTTGCCGCTCTGTGCAAAAGAGACGCCTGTGGTCAGCAAAGGCACCGCACCAAAAGCAATGATGAGTAAATTTTTCATGAATTTCCCCTATTTAAACGAAAAATTAGACTATTCAAAAAAACATATATGCCCGAGACAACGTTATTAGCCCCCGGCAATTGGGGTGAAGCAATGCTGGCACATCAGGCACAATCGACAAAATTAACCTGTTGCATCACGCCACAGTTCGGGATCCAATTCGTTGAGGTTACGCCTGCATACAATCGCCGTCTGTTCGGCGCCGCACCGACGACCAGCTTCTCTCTTGGGATGATTCTTTTGCTGCGTTGTAGGCAAAACCCAAAGGAAATGAACATGTTCATCGTGGCCAAATTCAACCAACTGATCGCGATGAAATCCAAAAGACTTAAACTGGTATGCGTTCTTGTGTTTGCGGCCACCACAGGCCTCTCGCTTTTAAGCTTTGCGCAGCAACGCGTGAGCGTCGATCCGTATATGGCTGTTATTCGAACTGATCCTAGGAACATCGCTGTAGGCACGGCCGTCACTCTTGACATTCTCGTGATGGATGCGACTTCGATGGCACCCAGCGAAGGACTTAGCATCACAACATCCTTGTCTACGCCAGCAATGGACGCCATGGCGCTTGAAGTCCCGAAGGTAACCACGGGGCTCAAGCCAGGCGAGTACAAGGTCCGGATCACTCTGCCCCACGCGGAAGAGTACAAACTTGATTTGAATGTCAAGAACGCCGCCGGTAAAAGTACCATCCTTTCCTTCAAAATTATTCCCGCCAGCGGGGGGGGAGAAGACGGGAAAAATGGAGGTCAGGAAGTGTCGGGGATGAAGATGAAAGCAAACTTCGGAAACTGGTCAGCCAGCCGAGAAGGTTCCGGTACATCTTGGCAGTCGGACTCGTCACCTATGTTCATGAAAATGCTCCCTTCCTTTGGCGGCTTTGAATTTGGCACGATGGGAACGATTCAGGCAGGCTACGTTGATGCTGGCGGCAACCGCGGCGATAAAGGGCGTTTTAGTCAGTCAATGATCATGCTTATGGGCAGCAGGGACCTGGATGGCGGCACCCTAGGCTTGCATATTATGACTTCCGCCGATACCCTCATCAACGGCAAAGAGGGCGTTCCAAATCTCTTTCAAAACGGATTCACTTCCAATGGTATTGACATCAGCGACCGGAAGGACCCGCACAATGTTTTTGCGGAACTAGCGGTCAGCTACAGCCACTCGCTTTCTAAAAATTGGACTGGATTCCTCTACGGCGGCCCCGTCGGTGAACCGGCGCTCGGAAATGGCATGTACTTACACCGTACGAGCGGTCTTGAAATCCCGGAAGCACCAATTAGCCACGATTGGTTCGACGGAAGCCATATCAGCTTTGGCGTAGCGACCCTTGGGCTTGTCTATCAAAATAAGTGGAAGCTCGAAGCTTCGGTTTTCAACAGCGCCGAGCCAGGCAATAACCTTTATGGCATGGGGCCACTCGCACTTAACTCGGCATCCGTCCGTCTGAGCTACAACCCGTCTCCCGATTTGTCATTTAGCACTTCATACGGACATCTGAAATCCGACGCCCAAACCCACCGCCTTACTTTTTCCGCTGCGTATAGTCACAAGCTCGCTCAAGGCGACAACTTCTCCGCGACTGCTTATTTCGGCCGGAACGTCGTGCAAGGGTCGGCAAATTCGGATGCCTTGCTCACCGAGGCGGCCTACTACCGCGCGAAGAATGCGTTTTTTTTCCGCTTTGAACGTGTCGATAAGGGAGAGCTCCTTGACGTCCCGTCAGGTAATTACACCATTAATAAGCTTGTGTTTGGGGGAGTGCATAATTTTTACCGCAAAGACCGCATCGACTATGGGCTGGGAACCTATGCAGGGGCCTACAGCTTTCCAAGTTCATTAAACGCTTCCTATGGATCCAAACCGCTCACTTTTGGCGTGTTCTTGCGGATCCGGCCAAGCGAGAGCCCCTAATTGTAGAAGCTCTCGCTTCAACGTAGCCGTTCCCGCATTTAGTGCCAATTTCAGCTCGAATTAACTGCAAATTAAAGTGGATCCGTTCTTGCTATCGCGCCCTGTACGCAACAGCTAATTTAGATGGGGCAGCTCATTTCTGAATATCGAGCTGATGATGGCTTTCTATGGATCAACGGAGATTGACCGGCTTTCTGCGCGCATAGAGCGGTGGTGCAGCAATCGAAACCGTATAAAGTCAAGGAACCGTCGTGGTGGCGCAACGTCTTTGAAGGGATGGTGCGGACGATTGACTCCCAGCTTTGAACACCGCTTATCGAGCATAAGGATTTTGCAGTTTTATCGAGCGAAATGCAACGGATCTAATTTGACGGCCATTTGATCCCAGGCTTAATTTAGCTTTCGGTTAAGACCAATTGCGAATTTGCCACTAGCCTCAATCGCCGCAACAATAACGCATTGCGGACCACGCTAACCGAGTTAACCCGAGATGTTCCATTAGCCAACAATCTCTAATGGAAGCCATTAGAGCAAGTGCTTGATTTTATTGGTATTTAGGAAATTTTCTCGTTAAAATAAGTGATCGCGATTTCAGTGAGAGCAAAATCATGGGGTTTGAGCTTCTATTTACCGATAAAGAAATCACCGCCTAGGGTGGTATGGCATTGACGAAACAGATGCTCGATTACCTGGGATTTGATCAGGCACTCGCCACTTGTGGTTTGCCTTAACCGCAAAGTAATCGTGGCTACCGGCCAGAACAACTCATCACCCAATTCATGCTCTCCATCTGGTGCGGCGCCAACCGTTTTGAGCGTGGCGAAGTCACCCGCCATGACCCTGCCTTAAAGCACGTCTTTGGCTTCACTCGTATGGCCAATTTCAAGGCCGCCAAGCGGCTGTTTAAAAAGTTCACTCAGGACGCCAACGAGTCCGTCATGGACTCGCTGTATCAATGGATGTTCAATCACATCAACATCAACGGCATCACGCTCGATCTGGACTCCACCGTCATGACACGCTATGGTGTTCAAGAAGGTGCCGCGCGTGGATACAACCCTGCCAAGCGCGGCCGCGCTAGCCATCACCCGCTCATGGCTTTCGTCGCAGATACCCGCATGATTGCCAACTGCTGGCTACGTCCCGGCAACAGCAGTTCAGCGAACAATGTGCAAGGATTTTTAGCCAATATGCTACATCGCCTGGGCAATCAAAAAGTCGCCTTAGTGCGTGCCGATAGTGGTTTCCCAGATAGTGCCTTTTTAGACGATCTTGAGAGACAAAATCTGCATTACATCATCGCCCTACGCCAGAACCAGCCGCTGCAAAGAGCCTTGGTCGATGCGCAAGGATGGTGGCCGCTGTGTGATGAACAGGGACATCGTGTAGACGGTATTGAACTATGCCGTTTTAGCTACCAAGCCAATACGTGGTCAAAGCCACGCACGGTCGTTGGTATCCGTCAGCACATTGAACAGCGGCCTGCTGCGAAAGGTAAAACCCTCAATTTATTTGCCGATGATCCGGTGATCGGCAAATACCGATTCTCTGCCTTGGTGACCGATTTGGATTTATCTGCCGTTACTGTTTGGCGCATTTATCGCGGGCGTGCCGACTGTAAAAATTGCATCAAAGAATTGAAGTATGACATCGCTGCCGACAGCTTCAATATACAAGAATTCTGGGCCACGGAAGCGGCGATGAATACGGCGAT
>JACMRF010000137.1 GCA_014376575.1 Undibacterium sp. | reverse complement strand
TATCGTCTCCTCTGGATACCTCGTTGCAGTCATTGTGGAAAGGCCCTTACATTGAGGGGGCGATCCCGATGGATCCGTGGAACAATCCTTACCAATATGCGATACCTGGCCCGGATAATAAGCCATACGCAGTCTATTCGTTTGGAGCGGATGGCAAGCCTGGTGGCGAAGGCCTGAATGCCGACATTGGTCTAGGCACTGTAGCGAAATAAGCTATTTGTGGATGCATTTTTTCTTTATTTACCTGCTCGTCGAGTTTTTCGCATGAGAGGATTTACGCTAATAGAGATGATGGCGGTATTGACCTTGGCCGCGCTGATGGCAGGGGTAGCGATACCTGCCATGCAACGCTGGTTTGATTCTATTTCAGAGCGTGCGCAGTTGACTGAGGTATCTATACAATTTCAGCGTTTGGCATCACGCACGGCTTTATTGTCGCAAACAGTCAGGCTCAATAAAACATCATGGCAAGATAAGCTTGGCGATGGTGAGGTGGCTCTGGCAATGCCCGAAGGTTGGTCTGTCGTCAACGAAAAAGCTGTTATTTTTTATCATAGTGGCGTTTGTGCTGGTGGCATCGTCGATTTGTCTGGGCCACAAGAACGTACGGTGCAGTTACAGATTGCGCCTGTGTCGTGTGATGTAAGTATCGTTAGATGATGAAACGATCATTAAAAGCGTCCATGTCGATACGCCAAAGTGGATTTAGTCTGCTGGAGATGATCGCAGCGCTGACTATTTTGGCCATTGGTTCAGGCGTATTGTTTAGCTGGTTAGGGCAGACAACTGGGCAATTGACGCGTTTTCAGATGCAGGAAAAAGCTTCGCTGGCACGTTTGCAAGCGATTGATTTTTTACCCGCGCAAAATCCTGCGGTGGCACCGGAAGGTAAACAGTCGTTTGATGGCTTTAGCATGGAATGGAAGAGTGAGCCAGTGACCGAAGTCCGTGAGTCAATATCGCCATCGGGTGGTCTTGGCCTTTACCAGGTAAGTTTGTATCAAGTGCAAGTAAGTGCCTTTGATCGATCGGGCCAGGCGTGGTTTCAGTTTCCAATCAAGTTGGTCGGCTACAAGCAAGTGCGGCAGCCATCCGCTGCAACGCCTTTTTGAGAGACTAAATTTTGAGGTCTCGTTTTGAAGTCTTATTCCAAATGCCGTTTAATGGCCGTAGGCTTGATGTTAAACAATCAGGCATGACGCTGATTGAGCTCTTGGTGAGCTTGGTGATTTTGGGTTTTGTTGTGACCATCATGTCTGGGGCCTTTTTTCAGGTATCGCAAGTGGTACGTATCGCGGAGAGCGTTAACGGGCAATTCCAGCCCCAGTGGGTGCGTTCGCACGCACTGACTGATCTGGTAGGAAATCTTGTGTTGCCACCAGATGCGGAGCGTCCGTTTAGTGGCGATTCGACTGGTTTTGAAGCTTATTCGCTTTCTTTGCCGCAATCTGATTGGGGCTATGTGCAGCAGTTTCGTACCAAACTGGAAAACAGGCAACAAGGCGGCATGGATCTTACGGTGATAGTCGGCGAAAAAAAACCGGTAATCATCGCGTCGTGGGATATTCCGATCAAATTGGAGTATCTGGCCGTTGATGGTTCAAGCCAGTCCATGTGGCCGCCTTTTGGCAAAGTGACTAATGAGATGCCTGTGGGGGTGGTGGTGCGATCCAGCTCTGGTGAGCAATTAGTACAGATGATTGCGCCATATCTTGGTATGCGCAAACCAGAGCCAAATAATAAAAATGATATGGGTAAACTCTTGGGTGTGGACGTGAAATGAATCAATTTCATTTTCATTTGCGTACCAGATCATCGGGCTTTGCCTTGGCGGCGGTATTGTGGTTGCTAGCGGGTTTAACGATACTTGCCGCGATGATTAGCCAATCAAACCAGATTCTGGCGCAACGGCAGGCACAATTAAAACTAAGGGCTGATGCAGAACAGGAATTTTTATCCAGTCGTAGCGAAGCCTTATTTTGGTTATCTAGCAGTCGGGCTACTCAAGACGGGTTTGGTTGGCCAGGACAATTATTGAAGGTGGATGGCCGTGGCTACGCAAGTGCTGGTAAATCTACTGTGCATTTGCAAGATGTACGAGGTTTGCTCAGTCTGAACCGGCCAAAGCGCGAGATGCTGGCACGTTTGCTTGTCCGTTGCGGTGTGGATGAGTCAAAGAACGACTCGCTGCTCGATGCCTTGGAAGACTATGCAGAAGCAGGTGAATTGAAGCGGCTTAACGGTGCCAAGTCACTGGAGTATTCAATGGCGGGATTACCCGCGCCGCGATACGCACCTTTATTAGCTGAACCAGAGTTGTGGCGCGTTTATGGCTGGAAGCAAATTCAGCCGACATGGGATGAGAGACATTGCTCTGAAGACGTTACCGTGTTTGGAGATAGCCGCTTTAATCCTGGCACAGCAACACCGGGTACATTGGCTGCTTACGGCTTGACGACCGAGCAAATCGCGTTGGTGGGTAATGAGCGTGATGCAGGGGAAAATGTATTGATTAACTTGTTGCAAAATCAGATGCAGGGAAAAGGGTTTATGGGCTTGCCGGAAGGTCGCTTCCCCTCCCGCACCTTTAGAGTGACACACACTATGCCTGACATGCCTTTGGTTTTTCGCTATGAGCTGGCACTTAAAACAAATGTTGAAGGGATACCGTGGGAAATATCATCTCCACGCCATTTACCAATATCATCGGTTATGATGCCGGCTGGCCGTGCAAACTGGCCTAAAATTGATCAAATTTCTGAAACTGATAAGAATGCCATTACGCAACCGATTTTACCTTTCTGATTTACCTGACGATGCGGATGAAGCCGCGCTAGAGGCGCGCAGCGGTAATTCTGGCTGGATCAAACCACTATGGATATTACCAAGAGCTTGGTGTGTTACGACATCGTTGCAGGCCAAAGGTGTGCCGCAGCATAAGACGGTGGCTCTGGTGAATTTGCATTTGGCGCGATTGGCACCGTTCGCAGACTCTGGCGTCTATGCTTGCCGCTCTGGTGATTGGGTACATCTTTGGTTTTGGGAGAATCAGCGGGTAAGAGAATTTTGCGAGAAGCATGCATTGGATTTTGCGGCCTTGCATATTGCACCAGAGAGTGTTTGTTTTCCTAAGATCAAAGAAGGTGCGGTGCTACAGCAGTGTTTGCATGGCGTCGTGGCGCAACTGTGGCATCAGGGTTTGTTACTGGATAGCGCATGGTGGCCAGAAATGATCGACAACGCTACCTGGCAGAATTGGCGTCCTACTGCTGCGGCCGCTTCTGGTGCGCGGGCTGCATTGGCATCATGGCCAGAAACCTTACCTTCATTGGTTGCGCAATCTGGTATTCAGGATGTGAACTCAGCAGCTAATTTAGCTGAGCCATGGGCGTACAATTTGCTCGGCAAAAAATGGTGGCATGCGGTAACAGAAATCCGCAGTGAGAAGTTAAGTTTGCTTGCAGGCGCCGCATTGATGGTTGGGCTAGGATATTTATCGGCAGAATGGTGGATGTTGCAAGCGCAACAGCGTAGCGTAGAAGCTAAAATTGAAGCATTGTCACACTTGGTTGAGCCATTAAATGTTGCTCGCGGCAAAGCATTGGAGTCTCAGCAATGGGTGAATAAATTAGCCGGTCTACGTAGCCAGGATGATGTGATGGAGCTACTGACAAGTTTGCGGCTAGTGTTGCAGCAACAAGAAGCTGCTATCCGGGAATTTGAATATCTGGACGGTGAAGTTCGCTTAATGTTGGTGCCGATTAATACGGAATTAAATCTTGTCGCACTGACGCAAGAATTGGAGGCATTGCCAAAGTTGACCAATATTCGTTTGTTGCCAGATAGTGATGCGCGAATTACTCGCATCTCAGCCAAGATACTGCGTTTGGGTAAACCAAACGAAATCAAGGTGCTGGGTCAGACGCAGACACCAGATAATTTGCCCAAATCCGCCATTACATCTGTTGATCGTAGCGGCAAGCGAGAGAAGGGAGAATAAAATGCAAACGGGTAAACGTTTTTGGCAATTAATCGGTTTTGTATTTTTTATTCTGATTGTGTATGGCTCGATGGAACTTTCTGATGCGATTGCTGCCAGACAGTTACAGCTTAAGAGCCAGCAACAATTGTTATCTCGACAGGAGGCTTTGTTACGAGATAACCATTGGCCAGAAAATTTGCGATTGGCTGATCAGGCGCGCAAAGCGTGGATGAGTTACTTGCCAGTTGAAAAATCGCCTACCTTTGCAAAGGCGCGCTTACTGAGTGACTTGCGTAATATTGCCAAAGAAGCAGGAATCGCCAATCTGACAGTGACAGCTACCGATGCTGAAGGTGGCAATAAATCAAATGGCCAAGCCGGGGATAAAGCTAGCTCAGGCAATGTTGCACGACCATTAGTGCGATTTGGCGCTGATAAAAATAAGGACGATCTGTTGCCCGTTGGCGTGCAAATGATCAAACTCACCTTATCTGGCCGTTTTGATCCAGTTACATTTAACAAATTGATGCAAAAACAAGCAGATGTACAGCGCTTTTTAGTGATTGAGCGCGTGACAGTACGTGGAGCGCAGCTAGAATTGGGCATACGTAGTTATTGGCGTATAGAGCCAAATGCACTGCCTAGCACAAGTACCGTGTCTGTCACGGGTAAGCCAGCCTTGTTACCATCAAATAATGGATTTTAACCATGGTAACTATGCCAAATGTAAAAGCGCTTTCCCGTCCTCAAGTTATTGCGTTATTGGCCTTATTGGCTTGTGCTGTGATTGGTGCGGCGCTGGGATGGGTTAGTATGTCAGCTTTTATTAAGCCAGTATCTCAGTTGAGTGTGCAAAAAGCACCTGAGGCCGACGTGTCATTTGCGCTGCAATCAGCGCCGATAGAAAAAACCGAAGCGAGCGAAGTCGTACTTCCAGCAGATCCGACAGAATTGCAGATTTGGGAGCAGACAGCACGACTGGCCTTGCCACCACGCAAAGAACCGCTGACTCCTTCTCGTTGGAGAATAGTGGGGGTAACTGCTGTTGGTGATGAAAAAAGTGTCTTATTACTGTTTGCAAACCAGCCTGCGACCGAAGCCAGAAAAGTAGGTGATAAATTACCTGGTGGCGCAAAAATTGTCCAAATTTCACAAGATCATTTGCAGATTTCCTTGAATGGTCAACTTATGAAACTCAATCTACGTAAGCAATGAAAAATAATTCCCTTCGCCTTAATGGCAAACCCCTGATCAGGTGTACGTTGCTGGTTTCGACTAAGAGTATTTTGAGTGCTTTGGGTGTAATTCTCACGCTTTCAGGATGTGTCGATTCTAAACTGATCGTGCCTAAAAAAATTGAATTCGAGCGTAGTGCACAGGTAAGCTCTGCCTCCTTGTTGGGCGATGAGCAATTAAAGCGCAACTATACAGAAACCGACACGCCAAAAATGCCCGCGATACGCAGCGCTAGTGGGAATTTTGATAAAAATATTGTTAAGCAGATAGATGTGGCGAATGAAATAAGCAATCTGTCTGTTTCTTTCGATCAGATGCCATTGCCTACATTCATTCAGGCTGTATACGGTGGTGTGCTGAAAGCAAATTATTCGTTGGATGGCGCGGTTGCCGCACGTACTGATCTAGTCACTTTCCATACTCCACGCCCACAAACCGCGAGCCAGATGGCAAATCTGGCGCGAATGCTGTTGAAAAGCTATGGTATCGCCGTACAGGATTTTGGCGGAGTGATTCGCATGGTTCCAGACACCGCGGCCAGCAGCTATTCACCACAAATACGTCGCGGTCGTGCGCAGCCAGACACACCCATGAGTTTGCGACCAGTTTTTTATTATGTGGAACTTGAAGCAGTGAGGGTTAATGACTTTAGCAGTTTGTTGCGCACGATGTTTGGTACGAAAATTCAGATGACGGACGATCTTGGACGTAACGCTATCATGTTGAGCGGGCAGTCGGACGATATTTCTGCCGTGATGGAGGTTATCCAAGTTTTCGATCAACCTGTTATGCGGGGTCAGCGTACTAAACGTATTAGTCCAGTTTTTTGGACGGCAGACGAATTTAGTAAACGTTTGGTTGACGTGCTTTCTGCAGAAGGGTATGCAGCAAGTACCAGCATTGGAGCTGGGACTCCTATTCTGATTTTATCAATTGCTCCAATTAATAGCGTGATTGTATTCGCTTCGTCTGACGTTATTTTGAGTCATGTTTTGAAATGGTCGAAAGAGTTGGATAAACCATCCGAAAGTCAGGCTGGAGGTGCATTTTTTACTTACCCAGTGAAGTATGCCGATGCTCAGGCTTTGGCTAAAACCTTGTCGGAATTGATTGGTGGTGGAACTGCTGCTCCGGTGGCGGCACCCGCGGCAGGTAGTGGGGCGATCGCATCAACCGGAAGAACTGGTTCAAAGATTGTCGTTAATAATGCAACAAATAGTTTGATTATTCAAGGCGGTGGGCAAGATCAATACCGTCAGTGGATGGCGTTGTTAGCGGAATTGGATAAGCCAACTAAATCAGCCCTTATTGATGTGATGGTAGCTGAGGTGACTGCCGGGACCTCTACCAAACTCGGTGTTGACTGGACCTTTAAAAATGGCGGTGCTTTGCCAAACGGCGTATTGCCAGTTACCAAGGCCGGTGCGGCGGGATTAGCGTTCAGTTACCTGAACTCAGCAGCATCAATGAGGGCAGATGTGACTGCTCTGGCAGGTAAAAACGATGCGCAAATATTATCCAGCCCTAAATTGATGGCGCGTAATGGTGAAACGGCGACGATTCAAGTTGCTCAGGAAGTACCAATTTTGACTAGCATCACCACTACCCCTGGTTCTATCCTGACAACAGGCACGACGACCAACACTGTTCAATATCGTACCGCTGGTATGATTTTAAAAGTCAGGCCTGTCATTAATTCTGGAAACAGGATTGATCTGGATATTTCTCAGGAAGTGAGTGATGTGAAAGAAATAGTTGCTGGTGGAATTGCGTCTCCAACTATAGGTATTCGCAAGGTTGACACCAAATTAACGCTGCGAGACGGTAGTACGGTGATGTTGGCGGGATTGATCTCGAATAATAATAGTTCTTCCGATAGCGGCGTGCCATTTTTGAAGGATATTCCTTTTGTCGGAAATTTATTCAAATCACAATCTGTCGGTCGCGGTAAGACAGAGTTGATCATTTTAATTACACCCTACATTATCAATGATGATTTTGAGGCAGAATCTATCACCAACGCATTTCAGAGTTCATTAGGTGATTGGGCCAGGGATCTCAAGGAACGCACTGATCTCAAGAGCTTGAAGCGTCCCCAGCCTTCTGCTGTTGTGCCATTTAAGGAGCAGTCTGAGTCACAAGAACGTATTGGACTCAAAACCACCGCGCCGATATTGCCAGCAAATGAGGTTAAAGAATTAGAGCCTGTTACTGCAGAGGACAGCGCTGAAAAAAAACTAGCACCTGAGCCATCATTGGAAAGTAATGAGACGATTGTTCCTTCTGATGTCTTCATGAGCAAGCCGCAAGCACTCGCCCCTGAAACCAAGGCAGTAACAGCAAAACCTAGTATTACCAGCAAAACGAAAACGCCAGGCCCAGTACCGGCGGGTAATACGGTGAATGATGCAGATCTTTTGGAGGAATTAAAGCGTGCAGTAGAACGCCGTTAATCTACATGTAGATTCAAAAAAAGGGTTCGCAAAATAGCGAACCCTTTTTCAGTTTACCGAAGTGGACGCACTGCAAGTTGAAGCAATGTGCCTATTTTATTGCATTATGCCGCCCCATACCGCCGACGATAATTCGCTACCGCATCCTTGTGTTGCACGAGTTGAGTATCAGCACCTGCTGAGGACAGATAGTCAAATAAGTCATTCAGATTGCCAATAGACACCACAGGCATGTTGTACGTCTCGCTGACTTCCTGCACCGCTGAGTGAACAGACAAGGCGTCGTCTTTGCCTGAACGTTCCATCCTGTCGAGGGCAATCAATACTGCACATGGCGTGGCGCCAGCAGCACGTATCATCTCGACAGACTCGCGCACTGATGTTCCTGCCGAGATGACGTCGTCGATGATGACGACTTTGCCCTGTAATTTTGCACCGACGATGGTGCCGCCCTCGCCGTGGTCTTTGGCTTCCTTGCGATTATAGGCGAACGAAACATTGCGTCCCTTTGCTGCTAATGCGACGGCTGTCGCGGATGCAAGGGTGATGCCTTTGTAGGCCGGGCCAAACAGCATGTCGAATTCGACGCCGGAATCAATTAAGGTCTGTGCATAAAACTCCGCGAGCTTGCCCAAATTCACGCCGTCACTGAATAACCCGGCGTTAAAAAAATAGGGCGAGTTGCGTCCTGCCTTGGTCACAAATTCGCCAAAACGAATGACGCCCGCTTTGACCGAAAATTCGATAAATTCTTGTCTTAAATTGTTCAAGTTAACCTCGTTCGTAGTTCGGGCCGATGCAGACTTAGCCTGCCAATTTTTTCTTCAATAACTCATTCACTTGCGCCGGATTTCCCTTGCCCTTGGTGGCTTTCATTGCCTGACCTACCAGCGAGTTAAAGGCTTTTTCTTTGCCAGCGCGATATTCATCGACGGACTGCTGGTTGGCGGACATGACTTCATCGATAATTTTTTCTAGCGCACCGACATCCGAGATTTGTTTGAGACCTTTGGCTTCGATGACCTGATCAGCCAAATGACTATCTGCAGATGGCGCTTGCCACATCGCTGCAAACACTTCTTTGGCTATTTTGTTGGAGATCGTGCCGTCAAAGATGCGTTGCAATAGCACGGCCAGTTGCGCGGCGCTGACCGGGATGGTGCTGATATCGATGCCTTCACGGTTGAGGGTGGACGAGACGTCGCCCATCAACCAGTTGGCAACTTGTTTGGCTTGCGCTGCTTTGTCGCCGCCTTGTGTGGCCGCGATCGCCGCTTCAAAATACGCTGCCATCGCTTTGGATTGGGTGACGATCATGGCATCGTAATCGGAGATGCCGTATTGCGCGATGAAGCGCGCACGTGCTGCTGCCGGCAGTTCGGGCATGCTTGCTCTGACGCGCTCTATCCATTCAGCACTGATCTTGAGCGGCGGCAAATCCGGGTCGGGGAAGTAGCGATAATCCATTGCATCTTCTTTGCTACGCATCGGTCGGGTTTCTTTGCGATCCGGGTCGTACAGACGTGTCTCTTGCACGACTCTGCCACCATCTTCGATCAGTTCAATCTGGCGACGCACTTCGATGTTGATGGCGTCTTCGAGAAAGCGGAACGAGTTGAGGTTTTTAATTTCGCAACGCGTACCGAATTCTTTTTGTCCAACCGGACGCACGGAGACATTGGCGTCGCAGCGGAAAGAACCTTCTTGCATATTGCCATCGCAAATATCGAGCCAGACGACCAACGCATGCAGCGCTTTGGCATACGCAACAGCTTCAGTGGCGCTGCGCATGACAGGCTCAGTGACGATTTCAAGCAAAGGTGTGCCGGCGCGATTGAGATCGATGCCGGTCATGCCCTGGTAGTCTTCATGCAGGGATTTGCCAGCATCTTCTTCGAGATGAGCGCGCGTTAATTCGATGACTTTGACTTCTGATTTGCCGTCTTTTTCGACCACACAGGTGACGCTGCCGCCTTGTACAACAGGGATTTCAAACTGGCTGATTTGATAGCCTTTTGGTGAGTCCGGATAGAAGTAGTTTTTACGCGCAAAAATGGATTCTGGTGCGATAGTGGCGCCGACAGCGAGGCCAAACTGGATGGCTTTTTCTACCGCCATTTTATTCATGACTGGCAGCGCGCCTGGCAACGCCAGATCGACGATACTTGCCTGTGTATTAGGCTCTGCACCGAATTGGACCGATGAGCCGCTAAAAATTTTTGACTGAGTCTTGAGTTGCGCATGCGTTTCAAAACCGATGACGACTTCCCATTGCATAATGTTTTCCTTATTTTTTCACTCCCTCTCCCGCGGGCCGGAGAGGGTTGAAGTGAGGGTGTTTGCCAAGGCCGTTATGGATCAATGCCCATCAGCTTAAATTTATTCTGGTGATTTCAAATGCCAGTCTGTTGCCAGCTGGTATTGATGGGCGACGTTGAGTAATTTGGCTTCAGAAAAATAATTGCCTATGAGCTGCAAGCCAACCGGACGCTTGCTGTTTTTTTCGCCCTGGCCAAAACCGCAAGGAATCGACATGCCAGGCAGGCCAGCCAGACTGGTGGATAGCGTGAAAATATTGGCCAGATAATTGGCG
>JACMRF010000136.1 GCA_014376575.1 Undibacterium sp. | reverse complement strand
TCGGTAATTTCCTTAATCACTTCTTGTGGAAATCCAGCTCTTTCCACGCCACGATCCTGCAAAAAAAGTGATTCAAGATACTTTTTCAAATGCTTGGGTTCATTACAGAACAAGCAAATGCGCTGCCAGACATGGGGATAGCGTGCTTTGATGTAGCCATGTGGGGCAAGTTTTTCTAGAGTGGCGATAGACAGCCCTAGAATATTACTGGGCTCTGGGTCTGCTTTAAATATCGCTTGTGCTGTGTCTAAATTTCTGCTGGACTCCACATACGAATTTCTGACGACCGTGTGCGAGGCGATATCCGGTTTAGGTGATTCCAGCGACGAAAACGGTGCCAGAGTTCTGAGTATTTGTTCGGCAGACGGTAGCGGTTGTTTGTTCCAGCGGATGCTCTTGATCGCCGCGTTTTTCAGAAAATCCCTATTCGGAAAGCTGTCTTCATTTTCATCGTTTGGTGAGATGAGTTCGATCACGCACAACAGATTGAGACTCGCATCACAAATCGCATAATCAACCTTCCGGCCTTTAATCTGTTCCAGCGCTTCTTGCTGTATTTTTACATTTCCACTGGACGGCTCCATTAACGAAGACAGTTCTACTTTGGGGAAAATATAGCAATTGGGCAGGGCGCGTCTAAGACGTCCAAAGAAAACTTCTTCTTCGTTCAAGAAGATTCGTTTTTCTTCAAAATTCAAAATGGCAGTTTTATTTTTCTTTAAAAAACGAGAAAACATGGTGACGGCTAGAAAAGGTGAGTTATCACATATCGCTGAAAGTATTTTTTATTTCAGCCTATGTGTGGGCATGCAGCCAGTGTGTATTTTATTAATGCAAAACGCAAGGCAAGTGGTAAAGAATTGACACAAAATGAAGCATATTATTTACTCTGATCAAGGGTGTTTGCGATTTTTTAGAAACTCAATGTCACTCTGGATAATGAGGAGAAAAAGGCTTGCAGCTTTTTTAGCCGTAAGCCTCTGTCTGATGACTTAATATGCACCCATAAAATCACGTTTGCCGAGTTCCACGCCGTTATGACGCAAAATGGCATAGGCGGTGGTGACATGGAAAAAGAATTGTGGCAAGCCGTAGCTGAGCAGATAGGCTTGACCCAGCAATTTTTTCTCTTTAGGCGTGCCCGGACGCAAAATAATCTCGCGTGTGTCGCTAGCGTCAAATTGTGCCGCGTTCAAGCTTTCGATAAAACGCAGTGTTTTTGCCAGACGTGCGTGCAGGTCTGTAAAGCTCACTTCCGTATCTTCATATTCTGGCACGTCAACGCCAGCCAGGCGTGCCGATACACCCTTGGCAAAATCAGCGGCGATCTGAACTTGTCGCAGCAAAGGAAACATGTCGGGCGACAATCTCGCCTGCAAGAAGACGTTGGCGTCGATTTTCTTTGCCGTTGCGTGCTCTTCGGCTTTGTTCAAGATGACATCGAGGCTATTGAGCATTTGTGTAAAGACAGGAACTGAGGTGGTGTACATAGGATGGGACATACATTCCTTTCGGGTAAATGTGGCGTGATTCGTGCGATCTGGCGAGATTATAAGGCGCTGGCAAATAAGATGCCCGGCACGCTGTAAAACGCTGGATTTCTTATAAAAAAGAGGATGGTATCCATCCTCTTGGTTCGCTATTTCATGGCGAGGACTGATCGATATTACGCAAACGCCGGGAAGCTATAGCCTTCAATTTTGGCCGCGTCCAGCAGTGTTGCGATATAGGCATGGTTTGCTTTGCGGCCAGCCATGTCGGATAAAAATTCTTGCAATCTTTCTTTCGCTTCATCAAACGCAACTGGTTCGCCGCCTTGTCGTTCTGTTACCTGGATGATGTGGTAGCCGAACTGGGTTTCGATCAATTCAGGCGCTATCTCTCCCGGCGCCATGCTGAAGACCGCTGTTTCAAATTCAGGCACCATCTGACCTCGGCCAAATTTACCCAACGCACCGCCTTCCTGGCCTGATGGGCACGTTGAATGCTCTTTGGCCAAGGCGGCAAAATGTGCAGGGTTGGCTTGTACTTGTGCCAAGATGCCTTCTGCTTTGGCTTTAACCAGGCTAGCGATCGCGTTACCCTCTGAGGAGAATAAAATATGGCTGGCCGCCGCCATTTCGCCTTGCTGGAAACTTGCCGGGTTTTCATCGTAAAATGCGCGGCAATCTTCTTCGCTGGCTTCGTTAATATTCACTTCCTGGTCGAGCAGTATGCCAATAATCTCATCATCGCTATCGGCTTTGATACCAAGCGCGGTGGCTTTATCGAGCATTAATTTACGCAGGATCAGCTCTTGAATCGCGCTGTCACGCAAGTGTTCGTCATCAGGATGACCGGCCGCTTTTGCCTGATTCATTTCCGCATTGATCGTGGTTTCTGAGATTTCGGTGCCGTTGACGCTGATGCCCATGAGAATGTTCCTGTCTGTTAAATGAGGTGAATACGGTGAATGGGATGATTCCAAACAAAAAAATATGCTGGCTAATTATAGGCAAAACGGCGCTTTTCAAGAGGGGAAATTATCCCTGTATCCAAAAAAACAGCGCCCGGACTCAGCCTTTTAATCGTGCCTTATGAGGATCTTGCTGCCTCTAGCGCCATGGTCAATTCAGCTATTTTCTCTTTGAGTAGGGTGTTTTCGGCAGTGAGCGTGGCAATTTTTTCATGAAAGAGAAGGCTGTCCGTGTCTCCGTCAGCGCGCAAGGCGGCGTCAGTATTCGATGCCTTCAGCGAGACCGGTTTGTTGGCCGATTTCATCTCGCGCACCTGCTTTGCGGCCAGTTGTAATTCTTTTTTCCCGCCGGTCACAGCGGTGACTTGTTGCTCAGGCGTCAATGATGCAACCGTTGCCGCCGCATTGATTGAAATGGTTCCGGCGCGTACCGCTTCGACCAGCTCTGGGGTCGCCGCGCGGCGGATTTTTTCGATCTGGGTGACAGTATTGCTGCTGATGCCTGCGGTTTTTGCCAGCTCTTCGCGCGCTTGGGTTGCGCTTGGCGATGGCGGCGCGTCGGTACCGGCTTCGGCGTTCGCGGCTGGCGCACCAGCCTTAGCCTGGGTTCTGCTAGCGATAATTTCTTTTTTACGCAAGGCCAGCATGCCGCGCTGGAAGTCAGATACGCTGCGCCGGCCAAGATGGTTATCTATCATCCATAACATGACGTCTTCAATACTGCTGAAACGCGTATTTTGCGTGGTGTTAAATGCAATACCGTGTTTCTGGCAGATCGCATAACGATTGTGTCCGTCGATCAGTACTTCACCCCACAGCACGAGCGCATCGCGGCAGCCTTCCGCCAGGATGCTGCGTTCCAGCGCCTGAAATTCGTTGATGGTGAGTGGATCGATATACGCGCGTAGCTCTGGGTTGATTGTGATGTTCATGGTTCTGATCTGGTGCCGGTTCAAAGAGCCGTTATCCTAACGATCTCAGTCGATTGGTGCAAGTGAAAGAATGGGTTGACAGCGTGGGGTTTAGATTCTTGCTTTGATGCGCTCATAGCCAGCGCGGCTGATCGGTAACTGGGTGCCATTGAGCAGTACCGCTACGTGGCTATCTTTGCTGGCGCGCTCTATGCCTTTGAGAGCGTCAAGATGGATGATATACGAGCGATGGATACGCACAAACTTGCTGCTGTCGAGTTGGGTTTCCAGCTCGGACAGACTTTGCGTTTTCAAGACAGCTTTGCCGGCCGAGTGGATATTGATGTAATCGTCTTGTGCCTCGATGTAATCGACCTTGTTGACCGGGATGATATGTACCTGGCCGCGCTCCCTGATTAAGATACGTTCTAGTTTTTCGACCGGTTGCGTCAGTAAATTTTGTAATTCTGGCGTGGCTTGTCCTAGCATTTTTCTGGCCTTCTCCAGTGCTTCGTCAAAGCGTTGCTGCGAATACGGCTTGAGTAAATAATCGACCGCATGCATGTCGAAAGCCTTAAGCGCGTATTGATCGTAAGCCGTGGTGAAGATCACGCCAGAGTTGCGGCCTGTCAGTTCCAGCACTTCCAGCCCCGACAGTTTGGGCATCTGTATGTCGAGAAACACCAGATCCGGATTTTGTTCGGTGATGGCCTGCACCGCCTCCTGGCCGTTTTCGCATTCGCCGATGATGTGGATATCCTTGTGTTTGCTCAGGTATTCACGGGTCAGGCGACGCGCCAGCTCTTCGTCATCGACAATCAGAATGTGGAGGGGTTTGCTCATGGTGTTGTTGATCGTTGTGAGTGAGATAAAAAACAAAAAGAGGGCAGGCTCACAGCGCACTAGGCGGAGCGCAATCCCCATGCGGCTTGCAGGCCAGGCAGGCTGGAAAGGCGCATGGGGATTGCGCTCCAGGCAGGGTCATTTTTAAAATGTGAATGTCATTCATTCTCAGTGTGATCGTTGATCGTACAATTTACGACGAAAATTCTATAGGAAGCGCCATGTCAACGATAAATTGATCCGTTGTCTTTACGTGCTTCAACCTAGCCTTGTCGCCATAGATGCTGGCAAAGCGCGCCTGCAGATTCTTCAGTCCGGTGCCGTTGCCAGACGTGGCAGAAGGCTGGGCATCGATGGGGTTTTGTATGGCGATATGCAGCCATTGGTCGCGCACCAGGGCCTTGATGGCAATGGTGCCGCCATCGACCAGATCGCGGATGCCATGTTTGATGGCGTTCTCCACCAAGGGTTGCAGAAACATAGGCGGGATCAGGCAAGCCATGGCTAGGTCATCGATTTCCATCACCACGAGTAGTTTTT